>NZ_JBFTML010000004.1:0-226120 GCF_056396925.1 Pseudomonas sp. 05N433
GCTTGCTCCCGCTCGGCTGCGAAGCAGCTTGCTCCCGCTCGGCTGCGAAGCAGTCGTAAATCCGGCGCATGCGGTGTGCCTGGCAGTACGAGGCTGCAGGTTTCAGGACTGCTTCGCAGTCCAACGGGAGCAAGCTCCCTCGCCACAGGTATCTCGCTATCTCCTAATTTTTTCTGCCAGCCACTCGTTCCTCCCAGATAGCAAAGGCCCCTGCGCCTGCACCGGGGCGGCGAACCTGACAGAGATGGCAATGACAAAACCACGTTCGAAAAAGGCTCTTTACATCGGCCTGCCGCTGGCCCTGGCGATCAGCGCCGGCGCGGGCTTCGCAGTCTGGTATTACGGGTTCAAGGACAACCCCGGTTACCCGATCAAGGTCATGCAACAGGCCGACGAGTTGCACGAGCGCATGCTCTCCTTCGATAGCCACATCAGCCTGATGCAGAACTTCGGCACCCAGGGCAATGAAGCCGACAAGGATGGCGAGGGCCAGTTCGACCTGGTCAAGGCCAACCGCGGACGCCTGTCCGGCGCGGCCCTGACGATTTTCGGCTGGCCGGAACTGTGGAATGGCGCCAACGCGCCGCACAAGCCCACCGCCGGTTTTGTCGAAGAGGCACGCAACCAGCAAGAGATCCGCTACAAGATTATTTCCGGGATGGTCCGCGACTTTCCCAATCAGGTCGCCATTGCCTACACCCCCGACGATTTCCGTCGTTTGCACGGCGAAGGCAAGTTCGCGATTTTCATCAGCATGCTCAATGCCTACCCGCTGGGCCACGACCTGAAGCTGCTGGACCTGTRGACGGCACGCGGCATGCGCATGTTCGGCTTCAGCTATATCGGCAATAACGACTGGGCCGACTCCTCGCGCCCCTTGCCGTTTTTCAACGATTCGCCCGATGCCCTCGACGGCCTCTCGGACCTAGGCAAGCAAGCGGTACATCGCTTGAATGACCTGGGCGTGATCATCGACGTGTCGCAAATGTCGACCAAGGCCCTGGAGCAAGTCGCGCAATTGAGCCGCACGCCGATGGTCGCCTCGCACTCGGCGCCACGGGCGATGGTCGACATCCCGCGCAACCTCAGCGACAAGGAAATGCAGCTGATCAAGAACAGCGGTGGCGTGGTGCAGGTGGTCGGTTTTTCCCAATACCTGCGCCCGCTGACCCAGACCACCCAGGACAAACTCAACGAACTGCGCAAAGCGTTCGACCTGCCGCCCCTGCCGAACCTCGCCATGGCATTAATGCCGGGCGATCCGGTCATCGCTGCCTGGCCCGAGAAAAAATTCGGCCAGTACGCCAGCCGTCTCTACGCGATTCTCGAAGAAGAACCCAAAGCCAGCCTCAAGGACCTCGGCGACGCCATCGATTACACGGTGCGAAAAATCGGCATTGACCATGTCGGCATCAGCTCCGACTTCAACGAAGGGGGCGGCGTCAAAGGCTGGGAAAACGTCGGTGACATTCGCAATGTCACGGCGGAACTGATCTCGCGCGGCTACTCCGAAGCAGACATCGCCAAGCTCTGGGGCGGCAACTTCCTGCGGGTCTGGGATCAGGTACAGAAAGCCGCCAAGCCGGCGCTGATTTCACAACAAGGCACGAGCACACCATGAGCGATCGTCGCACTTTTCTGAAACAGGCCGGGATCCTCGCCGCCGGCCTGCCGTTGACTGCCGGTCTGGACAACGTCGCCAACGCCACGCCAGTGCCATCGCTGCCTGGGGACAAATGGGCGCAACTGCGGCAGCTTTTCAACCAGGATCCGGATTACCTGCATTTCTCCAATTTCCTGATCACCTCGCACCCCAAGCCTGTGCGTGAAGCGATCGAGATGCACCGTGCCGCCCTCGATAAAAACCCCGGGCTGGCGATGGACTGGGACCTCGGCGTTATCGAGCAGCGTGAAGAAGAGGTACGTGTCTGGGCCGGTCGCTACCTGCAAGCCAATGCCAGACAGATCGCCTTGACCGGCAGCACCACCGAAGGCCTGGCGATGATTTACGGCGGCGTTCATGTACGCCCGGACCAGGAAATCCTCACCACCGCCCACGAGCATTACGCGACCCACACCATTCTCGATCTGCGCACCCAACGGGACGGTACTCGGGTGCGCAAGATCAGGTTGTTCAAGGATCCGCAGACGGTGTCCAAAGCGGAGATCCTGGCCTCGATCGAGCAGAACATCAAACCCGAAACCCGTGTACTCGGCATGACCTGGGTGCATTCCGGCAGTGGCGTGAAACTGCCGATCGCCGACATCGGCGCGCTGGTGGACAAGCACAACCGCAATCGCGCCGATCAGGACCGCATTATTTACCTGGTCGACGGCGTGCACGGCTTTGGTGTCGAGGACTTGAGTTTTCCCGCCATGAACTGCGACTTCTTCATCGCCGGCACCCATAAATGGATGTTCGGTCCCCGTGGCACCGGCATCGTTTGCAGCCGCAGTGAAGAGGTCAAATACGTCACGCCGATCATCCCGACCTTCTCCGAAGCCACGGCGTTCTCCACCACCATGACACCGGGCGGCTACCACTCGTTCGAGCACCGCTGGGCGCTGAACGAAGCCTTCAAGCTGCATTTGCAATGGGGCAAGGCCGATGTTCAGGCGCGTATCCATGCCCTGAACAGCCATATGAAAAAACGCCTGCAAGCGCACCCGCAGATCGAACTGGTCACGCCCGTGAGTCCCGAGCTGTCATCCGGTTTCAGCTTCTTTCGGGTCAAGGGCAAAAGCAGCGACAAGATCGCCGCCTGGCTGATGCAAAACCGCGTGATCGCCGATGCCGTGGAGCGCGACGTGGGCCCGGTGATCCGCACGGCGCCGGGGCTGCTCAACACCGAAGCTGAAGTCGACCGCTTCATCGCGTTGCTCGGCAAACAGCTCTGATCGCCAGCCCCATGGTTAATGTCAGTCAGTTAAGTCGTAACGCGATCTGTAGCAGCTGGCGAAGCCTGCGTTCGGCTGCGAAGCAGTCGTGAATCCGACTGACGCGGTCTGCCTGACACACCGTAATCTCTGGTTTTACGACTGCTTCGCAGCCGAACGCAGGCTTCGCCAGCTGCTACAGAGATTGCGGCGTGGCGGAAGTTGCCCCCCCTGATTCCCTTTAACTTTTTATCGAGAGCAATGATGAACAGTGAGTTGCGTAGCTTGTCCCTGAAAACGCTCCCCGCACTGGCCTTCGCCGCCGTGGTTGCAGGCCTGCTGCCGGGTGCCGCTCAGGCCGCCGCCCCCGCCCCGCCCGGCAAAGTGTTCAAGGACTGCAAGCACTGCCCGGAGATGGTCGTGCTGCCCACCGGGACCTTCACCATGGGCACTCCGGACAATGAGGTGGGCCGCGAGCCCGACGAGGGTCCGTTGCACCCGGTGACCTTCGCCAAACCGCTGGCCATCAGCCGCTTTCAGGTGCTGGCCGGCGAGTGGGACGCGTACCTGCGCGACAGCGGTTACCTCATGCCCGACGGCGACACCCGGCCGGGCCGCGAGTGCAAGGCCGGCGTGCCGCGCTATGAACGCACGGCCAGGCATCCGGCGGTGTGCATGAACTTCCCCGAGGTCAATGCCTATGTGGCCTGGCTCTCGAAGAAGACCGGCAAGCACTATCGACTGGTCAGCGAATCGCTGCGTGAGTATGCCGCCCGCGCGGGCAGCAGTGGCTCGTTCCCCTTCCCGTTCGATGAAGGCAAGGAATACAGCATCGCCAAACACGCCAACACCTACGGCGCCGCCGATGGCTACAACTTCACCTCACCGGCGGGCAGCTTCCCGGCCAACGCCTTCGGCGTGTACGACATGCACGGCAACGTCTATGAGTGGACCGCCGATTGCTACAACGACAACTACGTCGGCGCACCGAGCGATGGCAGCGCCTGGTTGACCGGCGAATGCACCGCCCGGCGCATTCGCGGCAATGACTGGGGTGAAGCACCGGTGTTCTCGCGTTCGGGCAACCGTAATGCCACCTACCCCGACACCCGTGGCGACTGGCTCGGTTTTCGCGTCGCGCGGGATCTTTGAGGCTCCCACCTCCCGTCGCATGACCTGCAACAAACCCGTGCGCGGCTAAATCGCCGCCCACGGGTTTCGTCTTTTAAGCAGCCAAACTCTTGAACCTTTGCCCTTTAGCGGCACTTGAAGCGGAAACTTCCATGACCTCAAAATCCCGCGGAGCCTTCAGTGAAGTCCTCGGCCTGCTCAGGCCTTTCCGGGTCATCGTTGTGGTGTCGATCATGCTCGGCATGCTCGGTGGCCTCAGCATCACCGCGTTACTGGCGACCATCAATGACGCGCTGAACGCCGCCGATACCCCGTCGACCCGGGTGTTGGCAACGTTTATCGGCCTGTGCGCAGTGGCGTTGCTGACGTCGATCCTGTCGGACATCGGCACCAACCATGTCGGGCAACACATCATTGCCGGGCTGCGTAAATCCCTGGGGGAAAAAGTCCTGTTGGCACCGATCGAACAGATCGAGCGCTTCCGCAGTTATCGACTGATTCCGGTGCTGACCCATGACGTCGACACCGTCAGTGATTTCGCCTTTTCCTTCGCGCCGCTGGCCATTGCGTTCACCGTCACCCTCGGCTGCCTGAGCTACCTGGCCTACCTGTCGTTGCCGATGTTTGCCTTGCTGCTGGTGGCCCTGGTGATCGGCACCGCGCTGCAATACGTGGCCCGGACCAAGGGCATCAAGGGTTTCCAGGCGGCTCGCGAAGCCGAGGACGAACTGCAAAAGCACTACAGCGCGATTGCCGCCGGCGCCAAGGAACTGCGCATCCATCGTCCGCGCCGCCAACGCATGTTCAGCCAGCGCATCGAAGGCACCGCTGACTTCATCTGCAACACGCACATCCGCGCGGTCAACACCTTCGTGGTGGCCAAGACCCTTGGCTCGATGCTGTTTTTCGTGGTGATCGGCCTGGCGCTGGCCCTGCAATCGCTGTGGCTGGGCACCGATAAAGCGGTGCTCAGCGGGTTCGTGCTGGTGCTGTTGTACATGAAAGGCCCGATGGAATACCTGGTCACCACCCTGCCGGTGGTCAGCCGCGCCAACATTGCGTTCAAGCGCATCGCCGACCTGGCGGAGCAGTTTTCCTCGCCGGAACCGCACCTGCTGCTCAGTGACAAAGACGCGCCGAAACCGGTGGTCGAACACCTTGAAATGCGCGATGTGCATTTCGCCTTCCCGGCGGTGGACGGCAGCAAGCCCTTCGCCCTCGGGCCGGTCAACCTGTCCATCGCCCAGGGCGAGATCGTGTTTATCGTCGGTGAGAATGGCGGCGGCAAGACCACGCTGATCAAGTTGTTGCTGGGGTTGTATGCGCCCCAGGGCGGGGAAATCATCCTTAACGGTAAGCCGGTCCTGGCGCATAACCGCGACGACTATCGCCAGTTGTTCACCACGATTTTCGCCGACTACTACCTGTTCGACGAATTGGTACAAGGCGAGCAGAACGTTCCCGAAGACGCCAACCGTTACCTAGAACGCCTGGAAATCTCGCACAAGGTCTGCATCCGCGATGGCGCCTTCAGCACCACCGACCTGTCCACCGGCCAGCGCAAACGCCTGGCCCTGTTGAACGCCTGGCTGGAAGAACGCCCGGTGCTGGTGTTCGACGAGTGGGCGGCCGACCAGGACCCGGCCTTCCGGCGCATCTTCTACACCGAGCTGTTGCCGGAACTCAAATACCTGGGCAAGACCATCATCGTCATTTCCCACGACGACCGTTACTTCGATGTCGCCGACCAATTGGTGCGGATGGAAGGCGGCAAGCTCGTCGCGCAAAAAAAACCGTTGGCGACCGCCTGAACGATCCACCGCCGACTACGAGAGCCCCGATGAACGATTTGATCGATGATGATGTACTGGCGCTGTTGCTGGCCGATGCCGGTGATCAACCCCAAGGGATAACCGCCCGCGTCAACCAGCGCCCGGCGCCGCTGTCTTTCGCCCAGCAGCGGCTGTGGTTTCTCCAGCAACTGTCACCGGACAACGCCGCCTACAACCTGCCCCGTGTCATGCGCATCACCGGCCCCCTGGCGCCCCGGCGGCTGGAAACAGCCCTGAACAAGGTGCTTGAGCGTCACGATATTTTGCGCAGTGCCTTCGTCGAAATCGATGGTTGCGCCATGCAGGTGGTCGATGCGCAGGCAACACTGGTGCTCGACCATGAAGACCTGTCGGGCCTGTCGGACGAGGCCCGCGCCAACCGGATCGCGCTACGTATCGAGGCCCAGGCCGGCACGCCGTTCGACCTGCGCCAGGCGCCGCTGATGCGGGCAACACTGCTGCAGATTTCGGCCGACGAGCATCTGTTGCTGATGAACATGCACCACATCGTTTCCGATGCCTGGTCCAATGCCATTCTGATGCAAGACCTGACACGGGCCTTTGCCCAAGCCGGCAGCGGCGATACATCACCCTTGCCACGCCCGGCCATCCAGTACGCCGACTATGCCGCCTGGCAGCGTGGCGAATACCTGCACAGCGCAACCTGCGCCAGCAGCGCCGAATACTGGCAAGAGTATCTGGGGCAAACATTGCCGGCCCTCGATCTGCCGGTGGACTTCCCACGAAATGCCCGGCACGGCCACCCTGCCGGGCAGTATGACTTCAGTGTGCCCGCGCCCCTCGCGCAAGCCCTGAACCGCTTCTGCCAGCAGCAAAAACTGACGCCTTTCGTCGTGACCCTCGGGGCCTGGCAATTGTTATTGAGCCGCTACAGTGGCCAATACGACTTTACCGTCGGCGTACCCAACGCCACCCGCAATCGCAGCGAAACCCAGGATCTGGTCGGCTTTTTCGTCAGCTCCCAGGTGTACCGGGCGCGCATTGATCCGCTGCTGTCCTGCGCAGACTTTCTCCAGCGGCTGCGGCGCGAATCGCTGGCGGCACTGGACCATGGCGATTACCCGTTGGAATTGAGTTTCGACGCGTTGCAATTGCACGCCAGCGAACACGCCAATCCGTTGTTCCAGGTGCTGTTCAACTGGCGCACCGACACCGGGCAACCAGACCGGATCGACCTGGACGGACTGGCGCTGGAGTTCCTCGGCGCGGGTCCCAGCCAGGCCAAATTCGATCTGTCCCTGGACGTCGGCTATTCGCTCGAGGGCATCAGCGCGAGTCTCGAATACAGCCAGGACCTCTACGCCCCTGCCACCCTCGAACGCCTGGCCCGGCACTGGCTGAACCTGCTCCATGCACTCACGGAAGATCCGCTGCGTGCGCTCGGCGAATTGCCGCTGCTGGCAAGAGACGAACGCCAGGTTCAGTTGCAGCAGTGGAATCCGCCCGCGTCAGCCATGCCTGAGGACGGCGTGCATCAATTGTTCGAACGCCAGGCGCTGGCAACCCCCGACTCGGTAGCCCTGATCTTCAACGACCTTGAGCTCAGCTATGCCCAGCTCAACGCCGCCGCCAATGGCCTGGCCCACTCGTTGATTGCACAGGGTGTCGGACCGGAAGTGCTGGTGGGCATTGCCGTGGAGCGTTCGGCGCACATGATCATCAGCCTGTTGGCGGTGCTCAAGGCCGGCGGCGCCTATGTCCCGCTGGACCCCGATTATCCGCAGGAACGCCTGGCCTGGATGATTGAAGACAGTGGCCTGAGCGTGTTGCTGAGCCAGCGTTCGCTGCTTGATCGACTGCCATCGATGCCCGGCGTCCAGCGACGCTGCGTCGACGACATCGATGTCCGGGGGACGCTGCCCGCACTTGACCCGCCCTGCCGCACCACCGGCCAAAACCTCGCGTATGTGATGTTCACGTCCGGCTCTACCGGTCGCCCCAAAGGGGTCGGCATCACCCAGGCGGCGTTGACCCGTCACGCCCAGGTGGCGCTGGAGTTTCTCGGCCTGAGCGCACAGGACCGGTCCCTGCAGTTCGCCACGTTCAACTTCGATGCCTTTGTCGAGCAGCTTTACCCGGCGTTGATCTGCGGCGCCTCGGTGGTGCTGCGCGGGCCGGATATCTGGGACAGTGAAACCTGGTACCGCGAACTGCTCGACAAACAGTTCAGCGTCAGCGACCTGACCACCACCTACTGGAACATGCTGGCCAAGGACTTCGCCGCTGCCGGTCAGCGCGACTACGGTGCACTGCGGCAAGTGATCGTCGGTGGCGAAGCGATGCCACCGGAGGGCGTTGCGGCCTGGGGCAAGGCCGGGCTCGGGCACGTGAAGCTGCTGAACACCTACGGGCCGACGGAAACGACAGTCAGCGCCACGGTGCTTGATTGCAGCGACTACGTGACAGGGCATATCGCCCTGCCCAAAAGCATGCCGATCGGCCAGCCTCTGGCCGGACGGGCGATTTACCTGCTCGATGCCGGCGGCCAGCCAGTGCCAGTGGGTGTCGTCGGTGAACTGATGATTGCCGGCGACCTGCTCGCACGCGGCTACTTCAAGCGACCTGAGCTCACGGCCGAGCGCTTCATCCCCGACCCGTTCGATGTTCAGGGCGGCGGTCGTCTCTACCGCACCGGCGATCTGGCGCGCTATCGCGCCGACGGTGTGATCGAGTATGCAGGCCGGCTGGATCACCAGGTGAAGATTCGCGGCTTCCGCATCGAACTCGGGGAAATCGAGTCATGCCTGCTGCGATCGCCGCAGGTCCGCGAGGCGTTGGTGGTTGCCCGGGAAGGCGCGGTGGGTTTGCAACTGGTCGGCTATGTCGTGGCCCAAAGCGACTCGCTGAGCGAGCAGCAACAACTCGACCTGCGCGAAACCCTCAAGGCTGAGCTCAAGGCCAATCTGCCGGACTACATGGTGCCCAGCCATCTGCTGGTACTGGCCGCCATGCCGTTGAGCCCCAACGGCAAGCTCGACCGCAAGGCCCTGCCGCAGCCCGACCTCAGCCAGACGCAGCGCCACTTCATTGCCCCCGAAACGCCCCTGGAAAAGGCGCTCGCCGAACTCTGGCAAGAAGCGTTGCAGGTCGAGCGTGTCAGCCTCGACGACAACTTTTTCGAACTCGGTGGCCACTCGATTCTGGCCATTCAATTCATCTCGACCCTAAACGCGCGCCTGGGCATCAAACTGGCGCTGCAACACATGCTGGCTCATCCCAATGTCCAGGCACTGGCCAGATTCATCGCCCTGGAGCATCAGCAGCATGTGCAATGCGTGGTCGAACTCAACGCCTCGACAGCGTCGGCGCCGCCGCTGTTCTGCCTGCACCCCAGCGGCGGTATCGTGTTCTGTTATCAGCCGCTGGCGAAAAAACTCAGTGCCCATGCCCGGACCTTCGGCGTGATGCACAAGGGCTTTGCCGACAAAGACTCGAACGCTCAGACATGGGCCGAGATGATTGCCGACTACAGCGCACAGATCGTCGAGAAGCAGCCACACGGCCCTTACCGATTGATGGGCTGGTCATTGGGGGGCGCGATTGCCATGGACGTCGCCGCCCACCTGGAGCGCCAGGGCAAGGAAGTGACCTTCCTCGGCCTCGTCGACAGCACATTGCCCGAACATGCCTTGCCCGCCGACCTGCCGCGCAAGCCTCTGGAAGAAGACAACCCGAACCACCTCAGCGCGGAAAACGAACTGCTGGCAGCACTCGAAGTCTTCAACCTGATGTTCGCGCATCTGGAACCGGCGGCGGCGAGCTTCATCGCCCGGAACCCGACGGCCGACCTCAAGACCTTCTATCGCTGGGCCAGCGAACAGACGGCCACCGGCGAGCAAGAGATGATCGCGACCCTGGAAGGCATCAAGCAGGAAGTCATGAACGCCCAGGCCTATGCGATTCACGATCGCCTGGTGGACGCGTTCAATGCCTTCTCGCTGCCGCCGCTCAAGGTCAAGGCCAGTTGCTGGTGGTCGCTGTCGCATAAAACCCTGGAGCAAGTGCTGTATTCGGAACAACTGCTCAGGGCCCACAACGTGACAGGCCAATTGCACACCTCGATCCACTCACCACTGCCGCACCGCAGCATGATCTACAGCGAGTCGCTACTGGAGTCGTTTACCGAAGTGCTCCTCGGCTGCCAGGGCAAGTCATGTAGCTGACCGAGCGACGGCAAACAAAAACGCAGAAGCCATGGCTTCTGCGTTTTTGTTTGTACTTCCGGCAATACCGTAGCAGCTGCCGAGCAGCGCGAGGCCGCGGGCCGGGACATTGACGCTAGTGCAAAGGACTCAGAACTGCGGTGTGTATTTCACGCTGAACATCACGTTGCGTGGATCACCGTAGTTGTTGTTGCCGTTGATCTGGTTGTAGGCCGCTGCGAAGTAGGTCTTGTCAAACAGGTTGTTGGCATTCATCGCCAGCTCGATTTCTGGGGTGAGCTGGTAACCGACGCGGGCATTCCACACGGTGTAACCCGGAACGTTGACGGAGTGGTCGAAACCTATCGTGTGGGTTTGTGCGGTAAAGCCCAGGCCTGTACTCACACGGCTCCAGTCGCCGCTCAACTGATAATTGCCCCACACACGCAGCATGTGTTTAGGCGTCCACCAGCTGAAGATTTTGCCTTCGTTGTCAGGGTCGTCGAGGTATTTGGTGGTGTTGTAGGTGTAGCCGGCAAACAGTTGCAGATTGTCGATCACTTCGCCGCTGATTTCGGCGTCCAGACCCTGGCTGCGCACTTTGCCCGATGCCGTCGAGCAGAACCAACCGTCGCAGGTTTGCGCACCCTGCGTATCGAGAACGGCACGGTTTTCCTGGTCGTAACGGAACAGGGCCACGGAGGTATTGATCCGGCCATCCATCAACTCGCCCTTGAGACCAATCTCGTAGTTACTGCCGATAATCGGTTTGAGTACCGCGCCGGCGGTATCGCGTTCGGTCTGCGGTGTATATACGTCGGTGTAACTGGCGTAGACCGCCCATTCGCGGCTCAGGTCATAGACGATACCGGCATAGGGCGTGACTTCTCCGGTTTCAGTGGCGGTGCTTTTTGGATCTTCTGTAATGCCGCTCGCGGTCTGGGTCGAAGACTTGTAATTGTAGTCGTACCAACTGACGCGCGAGCCGAGCACCAGGGTCAGGTCTTCAACAGGCTTGACCCGCCAGCTGCCGTACAGGCCTTTCTGGCGGATGTCGTATTGGCTGGGAGTCCCACGACCACCGGGGCTATTGATCAAGCCTTCGTAGCTGATATCCGGACGGTTGTGATCAATGTCGAAGATATTGTCGGAGCTGTCATTGAAGGTTCGGGCGTATTTGTCGTCCGAGGTGTATTTGGAATAGTTGCCGCCCACCATGATTTCCTGCGGCATGGACAAGGCTTCGAACTTGCCGGTGAGGTTCATGTCCAGAGCGACTTTGGTGGAGTCCATGTCCGTCACGAAGTCCGCGTATTGCACGCCGCTGCCATCGGGATTGATGCCATCGCCGGTGGATTGCACCCGTTGGTTCTTCGCCTTGTTGGTTTCCGTCATGCGCACGGCGCCGATCTTGAAAGCCCAGTCATCGTTGAAACGGTGTTCCAGATCGGTGTAGAGCGTGGTGACGTCGATATCCGAATGGTTCCACTTCGCCCCGGTGTACGTGCTGCGCGGCAGGTCGATGGGTTTACTGTCGGAGTAACGCGGGAAGCCGCGGACATTCGAGCGCGATTCGCCGTCGGACTGGCTGACCGCCACGCCCACGGTGGTGGCTTCGCTCAGATCGAAGTCCAGCGCGCCGTACAGCGAGGTGGTCTTGTACCATTCGGAATCAACGAACGTGTGGGTGTCGTCCTGGTCGGCCACGAAGCGTCCACGGATGGTGCCGTTCTGGTTCAACGGCCCACCGGCGTCCAGTTGCAGACCGTAGTGATCCCAGGAGCCAGCCTTGCCGGTCAGGGTCACGGTCGGTGTGGCCTGACCGCGCTTGCGCACCAGGTTGACCGCGCCACCCGGGCTGCCGGTGCCTTGCAGCAAGCCCGACGCACCACGCAGCACTTCCATGCGATCGAAGAAAATCAAGTCCTGCGTGGCCCAGTTGCCCAGCGCGTAAGTGTTGCGCGGGATCGGCACACCGTCGTACTGCCAGTCATCAATCTGGAAACCGCGCGAAGAGAGGATCAAACCTCTGCCGACGCCTTGGGCACCGACCAGTCCGGTGGTCTTGTTGGCGGCGTCCTTGAGATCGACGATATCCTGATCATCCATTTGCTTGCGGGTCATCACCGTGACCGACTGCGGGATTTCCTTGAGGGTGTGGGTGCCCTTGCCGATGGTCACGGCATTCGAGGTGTAGGAATTCGAGCCTTCGGTGGTCGCGCCCACCTGTTGCGCATTGATGGTGGTAGCGCCCAGTTCCAGACCCTCGGTCGAACTGCCGCGTACCAGCATCAGCGTGTTGCCTTCAAAGCTGTAGTGCACGCCCGTGCCCTTGAGCAATTGGGCAATCGCCGCTTCGCTGCTCAACTTGCCGCTGACGCGTGTGCTGCGCAGGCCGGTCATATCATCGGCGCTGTAGATCACCTGCTGATTGGTCTGCGTGCCAAACGCCTGCAACGCCTGGGGCAAAGGCTGGGCAGGAATGTCGAGGGTGAAGTCTTCGGCGTGGACCTGCGCGCTGAGCGGCAGCAGGCAAGCCATGCCCAGACCGGCCAACGAGCGACGCGAGCGCAGGGTTCGGGCAATGACCAAAGCCTTGAACAGAGGTTTCAACTCATGAATTGCTGACATCGTGCTCTCTATTTTTTAGTTGAAATGGATAGGATCCATGGGCAACCGAGTGCCCTGCCGCTGCCTGGACCTGTGAACCACCTGGATCGGCTGCCTTTCGGGCAACGTGTCGCAAGTTGATGACCGGCCCCTCCCCGGGCTCGATCGTTTGTCCGGGCAGCGGTAAAAATGTGTACGGCTGGGAAAACCTGAGCCCAGTGGCTACCCTGCCCGGCTCGATTTATCTGCTTACGTAAGTAAGACGCAGCACCGTGCAAAAACCGGAATGAGTTTATTTATCATTTACGCAAAAATTCAAAAAAAGGCCGACGCATCGGGCGTCGGCCTTTTTTTCTGCTACTTCAACCGTTTTGTGCAGCCTTGGCGTTCTGCAGTTGCCGGGCTTTTTCGGTGAGCAACGCTTTTTCTTCGGGGCTCATATTGTCCAGACGCAACCGCGCCTGGGCGATTTTCTCCAACTGACCCGGACTGCTTTCCCGGGAGCGCAACGCCGCCGCCAGCCCCGCCACGGTCGGATGGTCAAACACCACGCCCGGCTGGATTTCGCACTGCAACAACTTGCGAATGCCGGCCACCAGTTTGATCACCAGCAAGGAATGGCCCCCAGCGGCGAAAAAGTCCCGGTCGATGCCCAGACGCTCAACCCCCAGCAACTGCGCCATGCGCGTCACCAGCAATTGCTCAAGAGCATCGCGGGGTTGCATGCCTTCATCGTCAGCCGAGGTGGACGCGAGTTGTTGCAAGGCCTTGCGGTCAACCTTGCCGTTGGCCAGTCGCGGGAAGCTGTCGATCAACTGCAAGTGCTGCGGCAGCATCACACTGGGCAGACGCAGCGCCAGTTCGTCGCGAACGGCATCGAGCAACGTCGCCGAAGGCGCCTGATGCGGCACGATGAACGCGAGCATCCCGTCTTGCGCGGACGGCCCCGGCAACACCAGTGCTTGCGCGACCTGCGGCAAACGCAGTAACTCGGCTTCGATCTCTGCCAGTTCGATACGGAAACCCCGCACCTTGATTTGCTGATCGCGCCGACCGTGCAACGCAATCGCCAGATCCGGGCGATAGCGGGCCAGGTCGCCGGTGCGGTACAGGCGCTCCTGCGGATTGAACGGGCTCTGGATGAACACTTGCGAATCGGCCTCGACATTCACGTAGCCGCGACACAACTGCGCGCCGCCGAGGTACAACTCGCCCAGCACACCGACCGGCGCCAGTTGCCGGTTATCGTCGAGTACAAACACCTGATTGTTGCCCAACACCCGGGACAGAACGCCGGTGTCAGGCACCGCCGCCTCCAGATCCAGCGGATGAACCAGCACACCGACCGTGGCCTCGGTCGGGCCGTAGTGATTGAACACCCGGCAATCACTGCGCAAACCGGCGATCCGTTGCACCAATGCCTGGGCAATCGGCTCGCCACCCAGCACCAGCGTGCGCGGCAGTTGCGCGCGTTCGCTGTCGAGCAGCGCGGCCAGGTGCGACGGAACGATCTTCAGGCAATCGATGGCTTGCCGTTGCAGGAAGTCGGCAAACAAATTGCCGTCCTGCATTTGCTCATCGCTGGCCACATGCAGTGCGGCGCCGTTGAACAAGGCGCCGAACAGCGCCGTGTTGCCCAGGTCCGCCGCCACCGTGGAGGTGAAGCCGAACTGCTGGCATTGATCCAGCCCCAGGGCCTGGCTGACGTGAGCGGTGTAATTAAGTAATTGCCTATGCTCGATGACCACGCCTTTCGGCATACCGGTGGAGCCGGAGGTGAACAGCACATACGCCGCCTGATCGCCCTGTGTATCGTGGGTGATGGCCGACGTGCTCGCCGGGGCCGATTGCAGCACACGATCCACGGTCGCCAGAGGCAACGGATAATCGTGCCATTGCGCGATGTGCCCGGCGTCGACCAGCAGCAACGCAGCGCCGGCCTGTTCCAGCATCAAGGCTTGACGGGCTTGCGGCCATTGCGGGTCCAGCGGCAGGTACGCGGCGCCGATGCGCCACGCCGCGAGCATGGCGATCACCAGCTCCGCCGAGCGTGGCAAGGCCAGCGCGACGATAGCCCCCGGCGCCATGCCCTGGGCCTTCAATGCCTGGGCCAACACCTCGACCTTCGCCTGCAACTGCCCGTAACTCAGGCGGTGATCACCGTCAGTCAGGGCGATAGCTTGCGGCGTGGTCCGGGCCCAATCGGCAATGCGCTGCGGTAAGAACCGGCTATCTACCCGTGCTCGCGCTGGCGGGTTGATCGACAGCAAGCGCTGTTGTTCGGCGGCTCCCAACACGTTCAGTTGACCGAGTTCGGCGTGAAGATTGGCAACGATGTTTTCGAGCAATACGCGCAACTGCGCCAGCAACCCTTCCATCGCCTGAACCGAGTAGCGGGACGCGTTGTAATGCAGGCGGAATTCGTGGGCGTTGCCCGCCTCGTTCGTTTCCAGTTCAAGCATTAATTCAAACAGTGCTTCGCGCACCGCCAAACGCGGAGTCCATTGCAGATCAGCGGACGTCGCGGCTTGCATGGCCCGGCACACGGCAAAACCATAGGCCGGGCGAGCCGCCGTCGGCGCCAGTTCAGGCGACCAGTATTCCTGCCACGTACGGTGCTCATCCAGGCGCGCCGCCAACTCCGCCACCCAAGTGCTGAATGCTGCATTCGCCGTCAGTGACAGGTTCAGCGGCAGGGTTTTCTCGAACACGCCCACGGCATTACTGAAGTATTGGTAATCTTCGCGACTGTCATGCCGCACCCCGACCAGCACCTGTTGATGCCCGCTGAGCCGACCCAGCAACAGCCACCAGGCCGCTTGCAGCACCACACTCGGCGATTGCTCCAACGCCCCGACCACTTGCTGCAAACCGCTGCGCAGTGCCGGATCGAGCGTGAGCGCCAGCGATTCAGTGGCCGACGACAATCCAGGATTCGCGTTGCGATAGGCCAGCCACGGAGTACTCAAATCGGGATCGGCGCCTTGCAGGTGTTCCTGCCAGTAAGTACGTGCGCCGGCCGCGTCTTCGTCGAGCACCACTTCACTGCGCCATTCCAGGTACTGGGTGAATTCACCGGTCTCTTCGTCGTCCGCCGCCGACTGTTGCCCATAGGCCCGCACCAATTGCTGATACAGCAACCGCACGCCGCTTTGATCGAGGCTGTGCCGGGCCAGGCCCAAGACCAATTTCCATTGATCATCGGCCAGGCGATAGAGCACCGCTTGCGCGCCTTCGGATTCACCGACGACAAAAGCACGTTCCGCCCATTCGCTGAGCTGAGCCTGAATACCGGCCGGGGTATCGACCCGCGCCTGCACGCTCAGCGGGTAGCGCTCCGCCCCCCCGACGAACTGTCGGACACCATGGAATCCCGGCGCCTTGCCCAGCCGCGCAACCAGCATCGGCTGTTGCGCCAGCAAGCGATCCAGTGCGTTTTGCACCCGCTGCGGATCGAGGGCGCCGCGGATCTCGATCTCCAGGAAATGCAGCGCATCACCACAGGCCGGGGCCTTGGGCAACTGCTCCAGCCACCGTTGCTGTTCAGGCGTCAAGGCGTAACCCAGGTCCTGCTGGTCCATCGATACCTCGTTCATGCTCCGGTTTCCTCGGTGTTCATTTCGCGTTCAAGGGCGCTGCGGTCGAACATATCGCCCATGGCCACGACAATCTTGCGCGGGCCTTCGAACGGATCACGGGCATGGGCCACCAGCATGTTGTCGAGCAGGATGGCGTCGCCTTTTTGCCAGTCGAAACGCACCGCGCATTCTTCGTACAAGTCACCGATGCGTTGCATCACTTCGTCTTCGATCGGCGTGCCGTCGCCGTAGAACACGTGGCGCGGCAAGCGGTCCAGGCCGAACATCGACAACAGGTCTTCCCGCACGTCCGGCTCCAGCCAATAGATGTGATGCAGTTGCACCTGGTTGAAGAACGATTTGGCGCCGGTCACCGGGTGACGAATGATGGCCGGCCCTGGGGTGCGGGTTTGCAATTCGTTGTTGTCGAGCCAGCGCCATTCGATGCCACCGGCCCGGCAGCGGGCCTCGACTTCGGCACGGTCTTCAGTCTTGAAGAAATGCTGCCAGGACACGTCGAGGTTGTCGGTAAAGGTGCGCACGTAAAGCAGGCCTTTTTCCTCGAACTTGTCCCGCAGGTCCACCGGCAGTTTTTCGTACATCAACCGGCAATCCACCACTGGAGTCGCACCGCCAATGGGCGCGGCTTGCTCGCAATAGAACATCTGCTTGCGCGGCCAGCGGTCCTGATGGGAGCTCTCGTTGTGGAACAGGATCATCTTGCGTTCCGGGTACGGCGTGGAGCGGTAGGTGTTCTTGCCGCCCTCTTTCTTCGGCAGATCGCCGTACTGGCCGTAAAGCCCTGGCTGGATCGCTTCGGCAAACGCCTCGAAGCCTTGAATGCCATCCAGTTCGAAACCACGGAACAGAATCCCGGCATGCCTGGCGAGTTTTTCTTCGATCAGCGGCCGGTTGTTGTTGATCCACTCGATCAAGTCCAGGTGCGGCTCGTTCGGTTCCAGCAGCAGCGGGAACGGCTGTGGCGCGGCGATCAGCGATTC
Organism: Pseudomonas sp. 05N433; assembly: GCF_056396925.1. Taxonomy (NCBI): domain Bacteria; kingdom Pseudomonadati; phylum Pseudomonadota; class Gammaproteobacteria; order Pseudomonadales; family Pseudomonadaceae; genus Pseudomonas; species Pseudomonas sp. 05N433. Next base: position 17,193 of record NZ_JBFTML010000004.1, read on the forward strand.
GCGTATTGGCGCCGGTCGGGCCTTGGCCGCCGGGGCGGCGCCACGCTTGAGGAACTTACCGAGTTTGTCGGCCTTGGGTCCGGGGACGGCAGGCTTGGTGGCCACCGCTAAATTGTCGACTGGCATGCTGATAGCTCCCAATTGAATGTCCTGATCAGCGACGATCTGTTCCAACAGGGCTATCCAGGCCTTCACCAGGTACTGGATGCGCTCGTGTCCGAACAAGGTTGTGGCGAATTGCCAATTACCCAGCAATTGCCCTGCTTCATCGTCAACGAACAACGCCATGTCGAATTTAGAATGGGTCTCCAGCGCCGGCAGCGATTCCACGCTCAAACCGCCGATGGCCTGGGTGCGTCCCGGCAGGTTGTTCATCACGAACAACACTTGCACCAGCGGGTTCATGCCCTTGTGCCGCGGCACGTCCGAGGCGTCAACGATCATGTCGAACGGCAGGTCCTGATGCTCCAGGGCACTGAGCAGGRATTCCTGGGTCTGGCCCAGGAATCGGGCGAACGGCGTGGCGGCGTCGAACCGCGAACGCAACGGCAAGACGTTGACGAAGAAGCCGATCAACCGCTCAAGCTCCGGCTGTTCACGCCCGGCCACGTCGGCACCGACCAACACATCCGCAACGCCGCTGACCTGGTGCAACAACACCTGGAACGACGCCAGCAGCGTGCTGTACAGCGTGACGCCCGCGTCCATCGACAACTGGCGCAAGGCCGTGCTGAGTGGCGTGGTGAGCTGGAACTGCACCGAGTCACCGGCATAGGACGGTGTCAAACCACGGGGGTTATCCGATGGCAACTTCAGTTGCCCGTCATAGCCCGCGAGCCGCGCTTTCCAGTACTCGGCCTGACGCGCCAGCACGCCTTGCTGTTCCAGCTCCTGCTGCCACAGCGCGAAGTCGGAATACTGCACCTCCAGCGCCGGCAACGGGGTCAGGTCACCGGCCTTGGTGCGGTGGTAAATCTGCACCAGTTCGTTGACCAGCAAGCCCATCGACCAGCCATCGGAAATGATGTGGTGCATCGCATACAGCATCACATGCTCGGTCGGCCCCAGGTGCAGGATCCGCCCACGCAACAGCGGTGCGTGTTCCATATCAATCGGCGTGCGCGCGTTTTCCAGTGCCGCTTGTGCCACCCATTCTTCCTGGGCACTGCGGGACAGACCGGACAAATCGATCACCGGGAAATCCAGTTCAACCTGCTCGGCGATCACGGCAATCGGGTCACCTTCATCGTCCTGGGTATACGCGGTGCGCAGTACTTCATGGCGGCGCACCACCTCGGCGAAACTGCTGATCAGCCGTTCCACCGACAACTCACCACGCAAACGCAAGGCCATCGGCATGCCATAGGCCGCGGTGCCGCCGGACAATTGCTCGGCGATCCACAAGCGACGCTGCACCAGCGACAACGGTGCGCTGTGCCGGGTGCCATGGGCCTTGAGCACCACACCGTGGCCGTTCGGCTCAGGTGTGCCCTGCTGCTGCGCGATCCACGCCGCCAGGTCCTTGAGTCGCGGATGGCTGAACAGGTCGCGCAGGCTCAACGTACAGGCCGTGAGTTTGCGCAGGCGCGAGACCGCTTGCGTCGCGAGCAGGGAATGCCCGCCCAGTTCGAAAAAGTGATCGTCGCGGCCGACCTGTTCCCGTTCCAGCACGTCCTGCCAGACCGTAGCGATCTGCTGTTCCAGTGCACCTTCAGGCGCGACAAAGTCCAACGCCAGCAGATTGGCATCGACGCCCGGCAAGGCCTTGCGATCGATCTTGCCATTCGGGCTCAGGGGCAGGCCTTCGAGGAACAGCACATGGGCCGGAACCATGTAATCCGGCAGGCTGGCCTTCAGGCGTGCCTTGATGTCATTGCGCAACGCCGCCAGCGTGGATGAATCGGCGCTGGCTTGCGTCGGATCGTCGAACACCACGTACGCCACCAATTGCTGACCGATGGCGCCCGGTTGCGCCACCACCAGTGCCTGACGCACCGCAGGAACCCGCAGCAGATGGGTTTCTATTTCACCGAGCTCGATGCGCAATCCACGAATCTTCACTTGATGATCGACCCGCCCGACGTACTCAATCACGCCGTCGGCGCGATAACGCGCGAGGTCACCGGTACGGTACACGCGGCCACCACCCAGTGGATCGAACGGGTCGGGAATGAAGCGCTCGGCGGTCAATTCCGGGCGCTGGAAGTAGCCCCGTGCGAGCAGCTCACCGCCAATCACCAATTCCCCGACCACACCGACCGGCGCCGGTTGGCCCTGGGTGTCGAGTACATGAATCGCCCGGCCGCCCAACGCCCGGCCAATCGGCATGGTCACCGGCAACGGGTCGCGGCCGGACACGTAGTCGCTGCAATCGAGCAGCGTGGCGCTGACCGTGGCTTCGGTCGGGCCGTAGGTGTTCAGCAGGCGCACATGGCCCAGCCCGGCCTGGCCCCAGGCGGCAACACCTTCCGGCGGCATGGCTTCGCCACCGACGATCACCTGGCGCAACGCGCCATAGTCACGATGACCCGCCGCCGCGAGGTCCTTGGCCAACATATTCCAGTAGGCAGTGGTCAGGTCGCTGACGCTGAACTGCTTGTCGCGCAATTCGCGATACCAGGTCTCGCTGTCCCAGATGTCCGGTCCGCGCAGCACCACCGAGGCACCGCAAATCAGTGCCGGGTAAAGCTGCTCGACAAAGGCATCGAAGTTGAACGTGGCAAATTGCAGCGAGCGGTCCTGCGGCGTGAGGCCGAGGAAATCCAGGGCCACCCGGGCATGACGGGTCAGCGCCGATTGAGTGATGCCGACCCCTTTCGGGCGCCCGGTGGAGCCCGAGGTGAACATCACATACGCCAGGTTTTGCGGGCCGCTGCGCTCCGGCAGATTGTCGGTCTGGGTCGGGTAATCCAGTTGATCCAGGCTCAGGACGGTGACACCCGCAGCTTCTGGCAACGTCGGCACGAGGTGGCTTTGGGTCAACAGCACACGCAGACCGCTGTCCTCGATCATCGCGCCCAGTCGCTCGGCCGGGTACTCCGGGTCCAACGGCACGTAGGCGCCACCGGCCTTGAGCACCGCCAGCAGGCTGATGATCATCTGCGTCGAACGCTCGACCGCAATGCCCACCAGCACTTCGGGGCCGACGCCGTGTTGCAGCAGCACGCGGGCCAATTGGTTGGCCTGGTCATTGAGCTGGGCATAACTCAGGCGTTGCTCGTCGAAAATCAGCGCCAGCGCTTGCGGTGTGCGCTCGGCTTGCCGTTCAAACAAACGCTGCACGCACACGTCATCGACCGGCAGCGCCAGCGGTTCGCGCACAGCGGTCGAGACCAGGGCCAGATCGCCCATGGCACTGGCGGCAGGTGCCTCGACCATCTGCAACAGCAGGTGCGCGAGATGCCCGGCCAGTTGTTCAATCGCGGCGTCATCGAACTGCTGACGATCGAAACTCAGTTGAAACGACAACTCAGCGCCGAGGTTTACCGACAAGGTCAACGGGTAATTGGTTTGCTCGAAGTTACCCACTTCACCGAAACGCAGATCTTGCGGTGCGCCCTGTTGCAGGGCTTCGGAGATCGGGTAGTTCTCGAACACCAGAATGTTGTCGAACAGGGCTTCGCCGCCCTGCCCGGCCCAACGCTGGATGTCGAACAGCGCGGTGTGTTCTTGCTCACGCAAGGCCAGGTTCTGCGCCTGCACCTGTTGCAACCAGTGCGCCAGCGGCTGTTCGGCCCGTGGGCTGGCGACCACCGGCAAAGTGTTGATGAACAGGCCGATCTGCTGCTCGACCCCGGTCAGTTGCGCCGGACGTCCGGACACCGTGGCGCCGAAGCTGACCGTGTCCAGCCCGGTATAGCGTTGCAACAGCAACAGCCAGGCTGCCTGCACCAGGGTGTTGAGGGTGACTTTCTGTTCCCGTGCAAACGTATTGAGCCCGGCGGTCTGCGCCAGGTCCAGGGTCAGGAAGTGCTCGCCTTGAGCGGTGTTGGCCGCATCGCTGCCGGTCCATACCAGCGCCTTGGCCAACCGGGTCGGCTCATCGAACCCGGCCAACTGGCCCTTCCAGAAACCTTCGGTGACCTGCGCGTCCTGTTGCGTCAGCCATTCGATGTAGTCGCGATAACGCCCCGCCGTGTTCGCCGGCACCTGGCCGCTATAGCGTTGCAGCACCTCACCGAGCAGCTGCGAATTGCTCCAGCCGTCCATCAAGATGTGATGGCTGGTGTAGATCAGGTGAAAACGCGCGGTGTCGAGACGCACCACCGTCAGGTTCAGCAACGGTGCGGCGGCAAGATCAAAACCCTGCTGGCGCTGCGCGGCCGCCAGTTCGCTGAGCGCCAGGGCCACATCGCTGTGGTCGCGCCAGTCATGGAAGGTGAACGGCACGGCCAGTTGCTTGTGGATCACCTGCAACGGACGCTTGAATTCGCCGTCCCAGACAAAACTACTGCGCAGCACATCGTGCGCATCCATTGCCGCTTGCCAGGCCTCGCGGAAACGCTCGACGTTCAAGCCTTCGACATCCACGCACAGCTGATTGATGTAATCGCCGGCCTGCTGCTCGTAGAGGGTGTGGAACAGCATGCCTTGCTGCATCGGTGACAGCGGGTAAATGTCTTCGACCTGGCGTGGCGTCACGGGCAATGAATCAAGCTGGCGTTGCGTCAACCCGGCCAGCGGGAAGTCCGACGGTGTCAGGCCCTGATGCCGAGCCTCACAGCAGTGCTCGATCAACAGCCCCAGTTCCCGCGCATAAGCCTGCGCCAATCGCTCGATGGTCGACGGATCGAACATCTGCCCGCTGAACGTCCAGCCAATACTCAATTCGCCGCCATACACCCGGCCATTGAGGGTCAGCCAGTTGTCCAGCGGTGCCAGCGGACTTTGCTCCGCGCCCGCCGATTCGCTGGCCGGGGTGAACAGTGCGCCCGCCTCGTCGCCGAACCCGGCATCGAACTGGCCGAGGTAGTTGAAGGTAATGCGCGGCACGGGCAAGGCTTGCAGCATTTGCCGGGTACTGTCGTTGCCCAGGTAGCGCAGCGCGCCAAAGCCCAGGCCTTTATCGGGGATCGCCCGCAGTTGCTCCTTGATCGTCTTGATCGAGTCCTGCGGCGTGCTCGCCGGGGTCAGCCGAACCGGGAACAGACTGGTGAACCAACCCACGCTGCGGCTCAAATCGAGTTCGTCGAACAGCGCCTCGCGACCGTGGCCTTCGAGCTGGATCAGGGTCGAGGCTTCACCCGTCCAGTCCGCAATCACCCGCGCCAGCGCCGTCAGCAACAGGTCGTTGACCTGCGTGCGATAGGCCGCCGGTGCCTCCTGCAACAGCTGGCGGGTCTGCTGTTTGTCCAGACGGGTCTGCACATGCAAGGCGTGGCGATTGTGCAACTCGCCCTGGGGTCGATCGCAGGGCAAGTCATTGCGTGAACCCTGCAATTGCTCTTGCCAGAACGCCAGCTGAGCCTGCATCGCCGGGCTGTCGGCATGTTGTTGCAAGCGTCGCGCCCAGGCCTGGGTGGCGCTGGTCTTGGCCGGCAATGTGAGCGTTTGGCCCGCCTGCAACTGCTCGCAGGCCTGTTGCAGGTCTTCGAGCAGAATCCGCCAGGACACGCCGTCGACCACCAGGTGATGGATCACCAGCAACAGTCGCTGACTGCCATCGGCCATGTTCGCCAGCACCGCGCGCAGCAGATTACCGTTCGCCAGTTCGAGGCTGCGCTGTGCCTGTTCGCCCAACTGTTCGAGTGCCGCCGCATCGGCAACCTCGGAGGTCCACAGCAGCGGCGACTGTTGCCAGAGCGCCTGTTGCTCGGCCGGGGAGCGATGCTGCGCGGTCCATTTATTACCCTGACGGGTGAAGGCCAGACGTAACACGTCGTGATGGCTGACCAGTGCCTGCAACGCACGCTCCAGGTGTTCGGCGTGCAGTGGTTTGGCGGACTTGAGCAGCACCGACTGGTTCCAGTGGTGCGGCTCGGCCATCTCGCGTTCAAAGAACAACTGCTGGAATGGCAGCAACGGCGTATCGCCAGTGACCGGGCCCTGGTCGATGCGCAAGTCGCTGTCGCCGACCTTCGCCACCGCCGCGAGGCTTTGCACGTTCTGGTGCAGGAACAGGTCTTTGGGGCTGAAATGAATCCCCGCCTGACGCGCCCGGCTGACCACCTGGATCGAGATGATCGAATCGCCGCCCAGCTCGAAGAAGTTGTCGCTGATCCCCACCTGCGACCGCCCCAGCACGCTTTGCCAGATCTCCACCAACGCCTGTTCGATAGCGCTGGTCGGGGCGGTGTAAGCCTTGCTGCTGGCCGTGGTGTCGGCCTTGGGCAACGCCTTGCGTTCCAGTTTGCCGTTGGGGCTGACCGGCATTTTTTCCAGCCACAGCCAATGCTGCGGGACCATGTAGTCCGGCAATGTCTGGCTCAGGTGTTCCTTGAGGCTGCGCTGCAAGGCGTTGCGAGTTTCATCGTCGGCGTGCAGCAATGCGTCGCGGGCCGGCACCACATACGCCACCAGCAGCGTGCCGTCCTGGGCGATGACCACGGTTTCACGGACTTCGGCGTGTTCAGCCAGGCGCGCTTCGATCTCGCCCAATTCGATGCGCAGGCCACGGATTTTCACCTGATGGTCCATGCGCCCGGCGTATTCGATCACCCCGTCGGCGCGATAACGCGCCAGGTCGCCGGTGCGGTACAGACGCTGGCCGTCACCGAACGGGCTGGTCGCGAAGCGCTCTGCCGTGAGCGATGGGCGACGGTGATAACCCCGGGCCAGGCCTTCGCCGCCCAGGTATAACTCGCCAATCACGCCCACCGGCACCGGCGACAACTCGTGATCGAGAATGTAAGTGCCCAGGTTGGCGATCGGCTGGCCGATCGGCACGCTGTCGCGCCCTTCCTCGATGCACGTCCAGTGCGTGACGTCGATGGCCGCTTCGGTCGGGCCGTAGAGGTTGTACAGCCCGGCATTCGGCAGCTTGGCAAACACTTGCTGCTGCGCGTCCACTTGCAGGGCTTCGCCACTGCAGACGATCCGGGTCAGGCTGCTGCACTGGCCCACCGATGGGTCTTGCAGAAACGCCTGCAACATCGACGGCACAAAGTGCAGCGTGGTGATGCGTTGCGCGGTGATCAATTCAATCAGCTGCGCCGGATCGCGATGAATACCTGGCGCGGCCACCACCAGGGTCGAACCGGTCAACAGCGGCCAGAAGAACTCCCAGACCGCCACGTCGAAACTGAACGGGGTCTTTTGCAGCACGCTGTCCGTGGCGTCGAGCCGATAGGCCTGTTGCATCCAGCACAGACGATTGATCAGTGCCGAATGACGGTTGCCCGCGCCTTTGGGTTTGCCGGTGGAGCCCGAGGTGTAGATCACATAGGCAAGGTTTTCCCCGTCGAGATCAACGCCAGGGTTGGCATCGCTGCGGCCTTCCAGCCAGTCGCCGTCCTGATCCAGCACCAGGCTGCGAATGCCGGCCGGAATCGGCAATTGCTCAAGCAAATGGCTCTGGGTCAGCAGCAACTGGATGCCGCTGTCTTCAAACATGTAGGCCAAACGTTCCTGTGGGTATTCCGGGTCCAACGGCAAATAGGCACCGCCGGCCTTGAGAATCGCCAGCAGGCCCACGACCATTTCCACCGACCGCTCGACCGCGATGCCCACCAGCACATCCGGGCCGACGCCCTGCTCGATCAGCACGTGCGCCAGTTGATTGGCTCGAGCATTGAGCTCGGCGTAGCTCAGGCGTTGCTCGGCAAACACCAGCGCACATGCCTGCGGGGTTTTACCGACCTGCTCTTCGATCAGCGCCTGCACGCTGCGATGCAACGGGTAGTCGACGGCAGTGGCGTTCCATTCGACAACCGTCCGTTGCCGCTCGCGGTCATCGAGCAACGCCAATTGCCCGACCGGGCGGTGGATGTCCTCGACCAGGCCCTGCAACAGATTCAGCCAATGCCGCCCCATGCGCTCGATGGTCGATGGCTCGAACAAATCAGTGGCGTAGGTCAGCGACGCGTGCAGGCCTTGCGGGTTATCACTGGTGTCCAGGGTCAGGTCGAACTGCGCGGTGCGGTGTTCCCAACTGAGATGAGCAAGCTCGATGCCCGGCAAGGATTCGGCCAGCGTCGACGCCGATTCGCTGCGATGGTTGAACATCGCCTGGAACAGCGGGCTGTGGCTCAGGTTGCGTTGCGGTTGCAAGGCATCGACCAGTTGCTCGAACGGCAGGTCCTGATGCATCTGCGCCGCCATGGCCGTCTGCTTCACCTGTTGCAGCAATTGAGCGCCCGTCAGCTGGCCGTCGAACTCGGCGCGCAGCACTTGGGTGTTGACGAAGAAACCGATCAGACGCTCGGTTTCCAGCCGATGACGGTTGGCAATCGGCACGCCGACGCGGATATCGGCCTGGCCGCTGTAGCGATGCAGCAAGGTCTGGAACGAGCCGAGCAACAGCATGAACAGCGTGACGTTTTCACGCCGGGCCAAGGCCTTCAGGGCATTGCCCAGGGATTCGTCGAGGGTGATCGGTAGCCGCGCGCCGCGGAAACTTTGCTGCGCCGGGCGCGGATGATCCAGTGGCAGCTCTAGCAGCGGCTGTTCGCTGCCCAGTTTCTCGCGCCAGTAGGCCAACTGCCGATCCCGTTCGCCGGCGGCCATCCACTGACGCTGCCACACCGCGTAGTCGGCGTACTGCACCGGCAATGGCGGCAGTTCAGCCGGCCGGCCCTGGYTGATCGCCGCATACAGGGCCATCAAATCGTCGATCATCACCTGCAACGACCAGGCGTCGGAAACGATGTGGTGCAGGGTCAGAATCAGCACGTGATCCTGCTCGCCCACCTGCAGCAGAACGAAACGCACCAACGAGCCGTCGAGCACATCGAACGGGCGTTGCGTCTCCTTCTCGATGAAGGCCTTGATGCTCGCTTCATCGCTGGCAGCCAGGCGTTGTTCGACAAAGCTCACGCGACCTTGCGGGCGGATCACCTGCCAGGTGCGGCCATCTTCCTCGACGAACGCTGTGCGCAGGCTTTCGTGGCGCACCACCAGCGTCTCGAAGCTGCGTTGCAGGGCATTTTTGTCCAGCGCGCCGCGCATCCGCAGCGCGGTCGGGATGTTGTAGGCGGCGCTGTCGGGGTCCATTTTCCACAGGAACCATTGGCGCTCCTGGGCAAAGGACAGCGCCAGCGGTTGGTCACGGTCGACCCGGGTCATCGGCGGTGACTGTTCGCCCGGCTCGGCGCCCAGCGCCTGGACGAAATCCTCCAGGGTGCTGTGCTCGAACAGGCTGCGCAACGGCACCTGAATGCCCAGCACCCGCCGCACCCGCGACACCACTTGGGTCACCAGCAGGGAGTGCCCGCCCAGCTCGAAGAAGTTGTCGGTCAGGCCCACGCGGTCCAGCTTCAGTACGTCCTGCCAGATGGCCGCGACTTGCTGTTGCCGCTCGCTCTGTGGGGCGACATAACGCGCCTGTAACTGGCTCGCGTCCACCGCTGGCAACGCCTTGCGATTGAGTTTGCCGTTAGGTGTCAGCGGCAGGTTGGCGAGGAACAGCAGATGCGCCGGGACCATGAATTCCGGCAGGCATTCCTTGAGCCGCGCCTTGAGTTCATCGCGCAGACCCAGTTGCTCGTCGGCGGCATCGAGGTCCAGTTGCGGCGCGACCACATAGGCCACCAGTTGCTGGCTGCCCAGGGCTTCCTGCGCCAGCACCGCCACTTCACGGACTGCTGGCTGCTCCAGCAAACGCGCCTCGATTTCACCCAGTTCGATGCGGAAACCGCGAATCTTCACTTGATGGTCGATACGCCCCATGTATTCGAGCACGCCGTCATGACGATGGCGTGCCAGATCGCCGGTACGGTACAGCCGCGCGCCGTTGCCGAACGGGTCGGGCAGGAAGCGCTCGGCGGTCATCGCCGCACGGTGGTGATACCCACGGGCCAGGCCGTCGCCGCCGATCAGCAGTTCGCCAATCGAGCCCGCCGGGTTCGGCGCCAGATCGTCACCCAGAATGTACAGCGTGGTGTTGGCAATCGGTTTGCCCAGGTACGGCTGGCGCTGCTCGCGGGTCAGCTGCCAGGCCGCCGACCAGATGGTGGTTTCGGTCGGGCCATAAAGGTTCCAGACCTGCCCCGCCAGGCCGAGCATGCGTTGGGCCAGGTCATCGGCCAGCGCTTCGCCGCCGCAGAGGAATTTACAACCCTGGAGGGTGGGCGCCTGTTCATGGTCGAGCAACATGCGCCAGGTCGACGGCGTGGCTTGCACCACCGTGACTTCCTGCTGCCGGATCATCTCCAGCAGCGCTTGCGGATCCTGGGCGGTGTGCTTGTCCACCAACACCACACCGGCACCGCTGAGCAGCGGGCCGTAGATTTCCAGGCCGAAAATATCGAACGAGAACGTGGTCAGCGACAGCATGCGGTCCTGGGCCTCGATGCCCGGCGCCTTGACCATGCTCACCACGAAGTTCACCAGCGCCTGATGGCGCACCATCACCCCTTTGGGCTTGCCGGTGGAGCCGGAGGTGTAAATCGCATACGCCAGGTGTTCACCGCTGAGCGCTACCTGCGGATCGGCCTCGCTGTAACCGCGAGCGTGCTCGCCTTGCGGGTCGAGCAACAGGGTCTGCACGCCGGCCGGAATCGGCAATTGCCCGATCAAATGCGCCTGGGTCAGCAGCAGTTGCAAGCCACTGTCTTCGATCATGTGCGCCAGACGGTCTTCAGGGTATTGCGGGTCCAGCGGCACGTAGGCACCGCCCGCCTTGAGAATCGCCAACAGCCCGATCAGCATTTCCAGGCTGCGGTCGATGGCGATACCGACCAACTGATCCGGGCCGACGCCCCGTTCGATCAGCCGATGGGCCAACTGGTTGGCCTGGCGATTGAGTTGTGCATAACTCAGGGATTGCCCGTCGAACACCAACGCCGTGGCCTCTGGCGTGCGCCGGGCCTGGGCTTCGATCAATTGATGGATGCAACGGTCGGTCGGGTATTCGGCGGCGCTGCGGTTCCAGTCGACCAGCACCCGCTGTTGTTCGGTTTCGTCGAGCAGCGCCAGTTCGCCCACCCGCTGCTGCGGATCGGCAACGATACTGCCCAACAGGTTTTGCCAATGCCGTGCCAGACGCTCGATGGTCGCGCCGTCAAACAGGTCGGTGGCATAGGTCAGCTGTGCGCCGAGGCCCTCGGGGCCGTCGAAGGTTTCCAGGGTCAGGTCGAATTGCGCGGTGCGCGATGGCTGATGCAAGTGGCGGATCGTCAGCGCCGACTCGCCGGTGCCCTGGCGGCTTTGGCTGGCGCCGGTGCTCTGGTGGTTGTACATGACCTGAAACAGCGGGCTGTAGCTCAGGCTGCGTTCCGGCTGTAAGGCCTCGACCAATTGCTCGAAAGGCAGGTCCTGATGCGCCTGGGCGGCCATCGCGGTCTGCTTGACCTGGGCCAGCAGCGTGCTGAACGTGGCCTGAGCGTCGAACTCGGTCTTGAGCACCTGGGTGTTGACGAAGAAGCCGATCAGCCGCTCGGTCTCGACCCGGTTGCGGTTAGCGGTGGGCACGCCGACGCGAATCTCGGCCTGGCCACTGTAGCGATGCAACAAGGTCTGGAACGACGCCAGCAACAGCATGAACAGGGTGACGTTTTCACTTTTGGCCAAGGCCCTCAGGCGCTCGCCCAGTGCCGGCGGCAACGCCAGCTCATGACGGGCGCCACGCAGGCTCTGCACCGCCGGACGCGGGTAATCGGTGGGCAATTCCAGCACCGGATGTTCGCCGCCCAAGTGCGCCTGCCAATACTCCAGCTGCCGCTCGCGCTCCCCGGCTTCCATCCAGTGCCGTTGCCAGATGCCATAGTCGGCGTACTGGATCGACAGTGGCGGCAAAGCGAGTTCCTGGCCCTGGCGGTAAGCGCCGTACAGTTGCAGCAGTTCATCGACCATGACCCGCATCGACGCGCCATCCGAGGCGATGTGGTGCTGGGTCAGGGTCAGCACGTGCTCCTGCGCACCAAGGCGCAGCAGGCTGACGCGCAACAGCGGCCCGTTGACCAAGTCGAACGGCTGCCCGGCCTGTTCGGCGACGAACGCTTGAATCTGCGCTTCTGGCGACAGGGCATCGGGGCTTTCATCCAGTTCATGCACGGCGACGGTCAGGTTCATGTGCGGATGAATCACCTGCACCGCTTGCTCATCCTGCTGCCGGAACGTGGTGCGCAGGCTTTGATGACGGGCAATCAGCGCATTGAACCCCCGTTCGAGTGCTGCTACGTCAAGTTCGCCCTGCAAATGCATGGCACTGGGGATGTTGTAGGCGGCGCTGTCGGGGTCCATCTGCCAGAGGAACCACTGGCGCTCCTGAGCAAAAGACAGCGGCACCGGATCGAACTGCGACTGGGTTTCGGGAATCGGCAGGTTCGCCGGCGAAACGCCCTCCTCGAGCATCTTCTGCAGATAGACCCTGCGCTTGTCGAGCGGCAAAGTAATGAAGCGCCGGGCGATCTTCAAAGCGACATTGGTATCCATCAAGCTTCCTCCATTTCATCAAGCAGGGCGTCCAGCTTGCTCAGTTTCAACGTATCGACCTGCTCACCTGCGGTTGCCAGACTGCTGACGAAATCCGTGAGTACGGGGTGTTGAAAAATCAGTTGCGGGGTCAGTTTCAGGCCCAGTTCCAGTTGCAGGCGTGAAACCACATTGACGGCCAGCAACGAGTGGCCGCCCAGTTCGAAAAAGTGATCCAGCAGGCCGACACGTTCGACTTGCAGTACGTGCTGCCAGATCGCCGCGACCTGCTGCTCGCGCTCGCTCTGCGGGGCGACATAACGCACCTGCAAATGACCGCCCTCCACCGTCGGCAACGCCTTGCGGTCGAGTTTGCCGTTGGGCGTCAGCGGCAATTGTTCGAGGAACAACAGGTGCGCCGGGACCATGAATTCCGGCAAAGACTCCCTGAGCCGTGCCTTGAGTTCATCGCGCAGGGACTGCTGATCATCGAGCTCCAGTGGTGAAGCGACCACGTAGGCCACCAGTTGCTGATTGCCCAGGGTTTCCTGCGCCAGCACCGCCACTTCGCGAACCGCTGGCTGCTCCAGCAGGCGCGCTTCGATTTCACCCAGTTCGATGCGGAAGCCGCGGATCTTCACTTGATGATCGATTCGGCCTCGGTACTCGAGCACGCCATCGGCCTGATAGCGGGTCAAATCACCGGTGCGGTACAGGCGCTCGCCGTTGCTGGCGAACGGGTTCGGCACGTACTTCTCGGCGGTCATGCCCGGCCGCCCCAGGTAACCCCGGGTGATGCCGGCACCGGCCAGGTACAACTCGGCCGATACGCCTTGCGGCACCGGTTGCAGATCGGCGTCGAGCAAATAGCTGGCGGTGTGTTTGAGCGGGCGACCAATGTTCGCCGTGCCACCCGCTTCGCGACGGGTCCAGGTGGAATAGGTGGTGTCTTCCGACGGGCCATAAAGATCGTAGACATGCGCCACGGTCGGTTGCCCATAAAGCGCATCGACCAGCGACTGCTTCAGCGGCTCACCGGCGAGGTTGATGATGCGCACGCTCGGCGGGATCTGCCCGGCACTGTGCAGCGCATTGATCGCCGACGGCACGGTGTTGATCAGGCGAACCTGATCGCGGGCGGGCAGTTGCGGCAGCTCCAGGGCGTTGCGGGCGATGATCAGCGAGCCGCCGTTGGCCAGGGTGACAAACAGCTCCCATACCGACAGGTCGAAACACACCGAAGTCGAAGCCAGCACACCCTGAATGTCGTCGCGGCTGTACACCGATTGCGACCAGTCGATCAGCGCCAGCACGTTGCGATGGGCGATGGCCACGCCTTTGGGCTCGCCGGTGGAACCGGAGGTGTAGATCACGTAGGCCAGGTTATCCGGCGTGACACCGGTCACCGGTGCGCTGCTCGGGTAAGCAGCCAGCCATGGCTCGGCGCTGTCCATCAACAACACTTGTGTCTCGGCAGCGATGCTCAATGTTGCCGCAACAGCCTGCTCGGTCAGCAGCACCAGCGCACGGCTGTCGTCGAGCATGTAGGCCACGCGGTCGGCTGGATAATCCGGGTCCAATGGCACATAAGCGCCACCGGCCTTGAGCACCGCCAGCAGCGCCACCAGCAGACTGTCGGAACGCTGCATCGCCACGCCGACCCGCACTTCCGGACCCACGCCCAACTCGATCAGCTTGTGGGCCAGACGGTTGGCCCGGGCGTCGAGCTCGGCGTAAGTCAGTTGCTTGGCCGCGAAGGTCACCGCCAGCGCATCCGGTTGGGCGGCGACTTGACGGTCGATCAATTGATGGACGCACAGATCATCGGCGAAACCTTCGTCAGCAGGGTTCCAATCCAGCAACACTTGTTGCTGCTCGGTTTCATCCAGAAGCAACAACTCGCCGAGACAGCGTTCACCGGCGTCGATCATCTGGCTCAACAGGTGCTGCAAATGAGCCGCCAGTCGCGTCACTGTCGCCTGCGCAAAACTGCCGCGTTGATAGCTGAAGTGCAGCGACAGTTGCGTGTCGAGGCTCACCAGCAGGGTCAGCGGATAGTTGGTTTGCTCCTGACTGGCCACCGGACCAAAACGCAGCCCTTGCGGGGCGCCCTGCTCCAGGGCCTGGGCAATCGGGTAGTTCTCGAACACCAGAATGTTGTCGAACAGCGCTTCACCGCCCTGCCCGGCCCAGCGCTGAATATCGAACAGCGCGGTGTGTTCGAACTCGCGCAAGGCCAGGTTTTGCGCCTGCACCGCTTGCAGCCAACCAGTAAGCGATTGCTCGGCCCGTGGACTGGCGATCACCGGCAAGGTGTTGATGAACAGCCCGATCTGCTGCTCGACACCCGGCAAGTCCGCCGGACGACCGGCGACCGTCGCGCCGAAGGCCACGGTGTTCTTACCGGTGTAGCGTTGCAACAGCAGCAACCAGGCCGCCTGCACCAGCGTGTTGACCGTGACTTTCGCGGCCCGGGCGAACTCGCCCAGACGCAGGGTTTGATCGGCCTCCAGCACCTGGAAGTGATCGCCGTAACCTTGGGTTTCGGTAGACGCTTGCGGCATTGCGACGGTCTGGGCCAGGCGCGTCGGCTCTTCCAGCGCCAGCAGCGCCGGGGTCCAGAACGCTTCGCTGGCTGCCGTATCCTGGCGTTGCAGCCAGGCGATGTAATCGCGGTAACGTCCGCTGTGAGCGGCGTTGAACTGGCCGCGGTAACGCTGTAGCACTTCGCCAAGCAATTGCGAGTTGCTCCAGCCGTCCATCAGGATGTGATGGTTGGTGTAGATCAGGTGATGACGGTGGTCGTCGATGCGCGTAATCACCAGCCGCAACAGGGTCGGCGCGCTCAAGTTGAGGGCTTGGCGTTCCGTGTCGGCGAGCGTCTGCAAGGCCTGATCGCGCTGCGGATGGGCGCGTAAATCGTGCAGGCTGTAAGGCATCTGCGCGTATTTGCTGACCACCTGCACCGGGTTTTCCAGTTCGCCCTGCCAGACAAAGCGCGTGCGCAGAATGTCGTGGGCCTCTACCGCCGCTTGCCAGGCCTGATGGAAACGCTCGGGGTCGAGCCCGTCGACGTCCAGGCGAATCTGGTTGATGTAATCACCGGTGGTTTCCTGGTACACGGCATGGAACAACATGCCCTGCTGCATCGGCGACAGCGGATACAGGTCTTCGATCGATTGCGGCGTCAGCGGCAAACCGTCCAGTTGTGCCTGGCTCAAGCGCGCCAGCGGGAAGTCCGACGGGGTAACGCCGTGCTGACCGGCCTGGCAGCAATGGGCGATCATCGCTTGCAGTTCCAGTGCGTAATCGTCGGCCAGCGCTTGAATGGTCGCCTCATTGAACCGTTCGCGACTGAAGGTCCAGCCCAGGTTCAGTTCACCGCCATACACCTGACCATTGAGGGCCAACTGGTTGGCCAATGGCGCACGAGCATCCAGTTCATCACCGGCCGCGTCACTGCACGGTACGAACAAGGCGCCGTCGGCTTCGGTGAAGCTGCCGTCGAACTGGCCAAGATAATTGAAGGTCAGGCACGGCACCGGCAATTGGCTGAGGATTTGACGTGCAGCGTCGTCACCCAGATGGGCCAGCGCACCAAAACCGAGGCCCTTGTTCGGGATCGCGCGCAGCTGTTCCTTGATCTGTTTCAGTGAGCCACCGAGGTCAGCGACCGGCGTCAGTTTGGCCGGGTACAGGCTGGTGAACCAGCCGACGGTGCGGGTCAGGTCAACGCCGTCGAACAGCTCTTCACGGCCATGACCTTCGAGCTGAATCAATGCGCTGTCGGTCCCGGTCCAGCGCACCATCACGCGGGCCAGAGCGGTCAGCAGCAGGTCGTTGACCTGCGTGCGATACGCCGCCGGGGCGTCTTGCAGCAGTTGCCGGGTCATTTCCTTGTTCAGTTGCGTGCGCACCGTCAGTGCATGCTTGTTCTGCTGCCCGCCCTCGGGATTGTCCACCGGCAACGCCACGTCGGCGCCGTGTAACTGCTGTTGCCACCAGGCCAGTTCGCTGCGCAATTCAGCACTGCGGGCGTAGGTTTGCAGGTGCTCGGCCCAGACCTTGGCCGCACTGGTTTTGGCCGGCAATTGCAGGGGCTCGCCGCTCAACAGCTGACGGTAAGCGGTTTGCAGATCGTCAAACAGAATCCGCCACGACACGCCGTCCACCACCAGATGGTGGATCGCCAGCAACAGGCGCTGAGTGCCGTCATCGAGGTTCGCCAGCACCGCGCGCAGCAGCGGCCCGTGCTGCAGGTTCAAGCTGCGTTGCGCCTCATTGGCCACCGCTTCCAGTGCCGTGGCGTCGGCGACGTCAACCGCCCAGAGCAACGCCTCGGTCTGGCTGCCCGGCGCACGGTATTGCGCCTGCCAGCCCTCGGCCTGTTCGACGAAACTCAAGCGCAAGCCATCGTGGTGCACAACCAGCGCGCCCAACGCCTGCTCAAGCACATTGGCGTTCAGTTTTTGCGTCGGCTTGAGCATCACCGCCTGGTTCCAGTGCTGACGCTCGGGGATGGTCTGTTCGAAGAACGCCTGCTGCACCGGCAATAACACCAGATCGCCTGTGACCGGCCCCTGATCGATGACCTGAGCCTGCTCACCCAACCGCGCCACCGTGGCCAGTGCCTGGATGGTCTGGTGCTGGAACAGGTCTTTTGGCGTGAAGCGGATGCCGGCCTGACGGGCGCGGCTGACCACTTGAATCGAGATGATCGAATCGCCGCCCAGTTCGAAAAAGTTGTCACTCAAACCGACCTGATCGAGTTTCAGCACGTCTTGCCAGATTGTCGCCAGTTGCTGCTCCAGTGCGCTTTGCGGCGCCACATAGGCTTGCTGCAATTGGCTGATGTCCGGCTTGGGCAGGTTCTTGCGGTCGAGTTTGCCGTTGGGGGTCAGCGGCAGGCGCTCAAGCAGCAGCAAATACGCCGGGACCATGTGCGCCGGCAGCGCGACTTTAAGTTGCTCGCGCAGGCTGTCAGCGAAATCGGCCCGTTCGGCATTGAACGCATCGGCGACCACATAAGCCACCAGGCGCTTGCCGCTGCCGGCGGTGCCTTCCTGGGCAACCACCACGGCTTCGCGCACACCTTCGAGGGCTTGCAGGCGCGCTTCGATTTCCCCCAGTTCGATGCGGAAACCGCGAATTTTCACCTGGTTGTCGATGCGATCCAGGTAATCGAACGTGCCGTCGGCGCGTTGCCGCACCAGGTCGCCGGTGCGGTACAGCAGGCCACCGACCGCACTGAACGGATCGGCGACAAAGCGCTCCGCCGTCAGGCCCGGACGGTTCAGGTAACCCCGGGCCAGGCCGGTGCCGCCCAGGTACAGCTCACCGGCCATGCCTTGGGGCAGCAGGTTCAGGTCGGCGTCCAGCACGTAAGCGCTGCGGTCGCCGATGCGACTGCCGATCGGCGCGTAGGCCGCGCCGCACTGCACGTCGCGCCCGGCCTTCCAGATCAGCGGCGTGACCACGGTTTCGGTCGGGCCGTAGCCGTTAATGATGTAGTCCGGATCGAGCGCACGCTTGACCCGCTCGAAACTGGCGTTGGGCACGGCATCGCCGCCGAAACAGTAGATCCGCACCTTCGGCGGATGGCCTTCACGTTCGGCGTGTTCGGCCAGTTGTTGCAGGTAGACCGGCGGGAACGCCACCACCGTCACGCCGTGTTCGCGCATGACGTTGTAGGTCTGTTCCGGGGTCCACAGGCTGTCGTCGCGAACCAGCAGCGAAGCGCCGTGGGTCAGGTTGGTCAGCCAACGCTCATGGGCGCCGTCGAAGGCGAAGGACATGAAGTGGAATTCGCAGTCGCTGTCACGCATTTCATAGCGTTCGCCAATGGCCTGGCAGTGCATCGCCAGCGGGCCATGGGCGACGCTCACGCCTTTGGGGTTACCGGTGGAGCCGGAGGTGTAAATGACGTAAGCGAGGTTCTGCGGATCGAGCGGCACCTTGGGCGCGGTGAGGGATTGGCTGCGCAGATCGAGACGGTCGAGCTCCAGCACCGGGACCGCATCATCCACCGGCAACTGCACAGAAACCGACGAATCGGTGATCAACAGCGCCAGCCCCGAATCCTCGATCAGATAAGCCAGACGCTCGCGCGGGTAACTGGTGTCCAGCGGCACGTAGGCACCGCCGGCCTTGAGCACCGCCAGCAGCGCGACAATCACCCCTTCGCTGCGCGGCAAGGCCACGCCGACCCGGCTTTCCGGGCCGACACCCCGCGCGATCAGGGCGTGGGCCAACTGATTAGCGCGTTGGTCGATGTCGCCATAGCTGAACCGCTGGCCGGCGAAAATCACCGCCGTGCGCTCCGGGCGCTGGGCGGCGAGTTCGGCGATGCGTTGGTGCACGGCGACATTCACCGGGTACGGCTGCGGCTGGTTATCGGCCTGTTGCTGCGCCTGTTCGGCGGCGCTGGCCAGGGCAATTTCACCAAGATTGCGTTCGGCCGACTCGGCGAACTGCTCCAACAGTTGCAGCAGGTGCGCAGCGATGCGTTCGATCGTGGACGCTGAGAAATGCGCCCGGTCGAAGCTGTAATGCAGCGCCAGGGTCTGGCCCAATGTCACGGCCACGCTCAACGGATAATGGGTTTGCTCGAGGTTGGCGACATCGCCGAACACCACGCCTTGCTCCGCGCCCTGTTGCAGCGCCTGGGCAATCGGGTAGTTCTCGAACACCAGAATGTTGTCGAACAGCGCTTCGCCGCCCTGCCCGGCCCAGCGTTGAATGTCCGCCAGCGGCGTGTGCTCGAACTCGCGCAGGCTGAGGTTTTGCGCCTGTACCGCTTGCAACCAGTGGCCGACGCTTTGGTCCGGACGCGGCGTGCCGATCACCGGCAAGGTATTGATGAACAAGCCGACCGCTTGCTCGATGCCGGACAAGTCTGCCGGTCGCCCGGCCACCGTGGCGCCGAACGCCACGGTTGGGTGACCGGTGTAGCGTTGCAACAACAGCAGCCACGCGGCTTGCACCAACGTGTTGAGGGTGACTTTCTGTTGCCGGGCAAAGGCTTCAAGGCCTTGGGTGCGACTGATGTCCAGGGTCTGGAAGTGGTCGCCATGTCCGCTCAGGCTTTCGTTGCCGGACGCCACCCGCGCCAGTCGGGTCGGCTCTTGCAAGGAGGCCAATGGCTCGCGCCAGAAGTCCTGGCTCAGTTGCGCATCCTGACGCTGCAACCAAGCGATGTAATCGCGATAGCGCCCGCCGGTGGCCATCGGTACGCGACCGCTGTAACGCTGCAAGACTTCGCCGAGCAACTGCGAGTTGCTCCAGCCGTCCATCAGGATGTGGTGATGGGTGTAAATCAGCTGCCAGCGATCGGCTGCGGTGTGCACCAGCACCAGTCGTAGCAACGGCGCCTGACTCAGGTCGAATCCTTGTTGGCGCTCGGCATTGGCCAGTTCATTCAGGGCCTGAAGCTGATCGTCACGCTCACGCCAGTCGAGCACGGTGAACGGCAACTGCACCTGCTTGTGGACGATCTGCACCGGTTGTTCCAGTTCGCCTTGCCAGACAAAACCTGTGCGCAAGATGTCCTGTGCATCGACCGTGGCCTGCCAGGCGGCGCGGAAACGCTCCGGTTCGAGGCCTTGCACATCCACCCGCAACTGATTGATGTATTCACCCGCCGCCTGCTCGTACAGGGTATGGAACAACAGCCCCTGCTGCATCGGCGACAGCGGATAGAGGTCGTCGAGTTGGCCGATGGCCACCGGCAATGCCTCGAGTTGTGCCTGGGTGATGCGCGCCAGCGGGAAGTCCGACGGCGTGGCCTGTGGCACCTCAAGGGTGCAGCAATGCTCGATCAATGCGTTGAGTTCGACAGCGTATTGATCAACCAGCTGCTGGATGGTCGTGGTGTCGAACATCTCGCGGCTGAAGGCCCAGCTCATCGACAGCTCGCCGCCGTACACCTGGCCTTCGACCGTCAGCCAGTTGGCCAACGGCGCCGACGGATCCTGGGCCACACCGCTGCCTTCGCTGGACGGCACAAACAACGCCGCTTCGTCGAACTGACGGTCGAACTGCCCCAGGTAGTTGAAGGTGATGCGCGGTTGCGGCATGGCTGCCAGTGCGGCGCCAACCTGCGAGTCGCCCAGATAGCGCAGCACGCCGTAGCCCAGTCCTTTGTCCGGCACCGCGCGCAGTTGCTCCTTGACCGTTTTGATCGATGCGCCGAGGTCGCCGACCGGGCTCAGGTTGACCGGGAACAGACTGGTGAACCAGCCGACAGTGCGGGTCAAATCGATGTCGTCGAACAGGTCCTCGCGGCCGTGGCCTTCGAGCTGGATCAGCGTGCTGCCCTGCCCGGTCCAGCGGCACACGGCCCGCGCCAACGCGGTCAGCAGCAGATCATTGACCTGAGTGCGATAAGCCGCCGGCGCCTGTTGCAGCAGTTTGCGGGTTTGTTCGGCATCGAAGGTCAGTTCGACTTTCTGCTCGAAACGGTTTTGCAGTGCACCGTCTGGGCGGTCGCACGGCAAGTCGGTTTGCGGCGCATCGCGCAGTTGCGCCTGCCAATAATCGACACTGTTGTGGAACGTTGGCAGGTGGCTTTGCAGACGCGCCACCCAGCGCTGGTATGAACTGGTTTTCACCGCCGTCGTCAGCGTCGAGCCGTCGCGTGCCTGGCGATAGAACTGCTGCAGATCCTCCAGCAATACCCGCCACGACACACCGTCCACCGCCAAGTGGTGAATCACCAGCAGCAGCCGCTGAGTGCCGTCGGCCATCTGCACCGACAACGCTCGCAGCAACGGGCCGTTGCCCAGATCAAGACTGCGCTGGGCTTCGTCGCACAACGCATTCAGTTCTTCGAGCGATTGCGCCGAGCGTTGCCACAACACCGACTCAACAGACGCTGCGCCATAGGCCTGCTGCCAACCGGCGTCGGTCTGTTGATAACGCAGACGCAACCCATCGTGATGCTGGAACAACTGCGCCAACGCCTGATCCAGCGCCCCGACATCCAGCGCTTCGCGCGGCACCAGCAGCAGCGACTGGTTCCAGTGATGACGCTCAGGAATGGCTTGCTCGAAGAACCAGTGCTGCACCGGCGCCAAGGCCACCGCGCCAACAACCGGACCTTGATCGATCAGCTTCTGTTCGCCGCTGCGGGCCACTTGCGCCAGGCTGCGGAGGGTCTGGTACTGGAACAGGTCTTTGGGGCTCAACAGGATGCCCGCCTGACGCGCGCGGCTGACCACTTGCATCGACACAATGGAGTCGCCGCCCAGCTCGAAGAAGTTGTCTTCCAGGCCGACATTGTCGATGGCCAGGATGTCTTGCCAGATCGTTGCCAGCGACTTTTCCAGCGCCGTGCGTGGCGCCACGTGTTCACGTTGTTGCTGGGAGCCGTCGACCGCAGGCAAGGCCTTGCGGTCGAGCTTGCCGTTGGGGGTCAACGGCAATTGTTCGAGGAACAGCTGATACGCCGGGACCATGTAGTCCGGTAAATGTTGGCGCAGCGCGGCTTTCAGGGTTTCGCGCAGGCTCGCTTGAGCGTCGGCATCATCCGCCAACACCGCGGCATCGGTCGGCACGATGTAGGCGACCAGTTGCTGACCACTGGCGCCATCCTGAGCCAGCACCGCCAGTTCGCGTACCGCGTCCTGCTGCAACAGCCGCGCTTCGATCTCACCCAGCTCGATGCGGAAACCACGAACCTTGACCTGATGGTCGATGCGACCGACGTATTGCAGCGCGCCGTCGACCTGATAGCGGGTCAGATCACCGGTGCGATACAGACGCTCGCCGTTGCTGGCAAAGGGGTTCGGCACGTACTTCTCGGCAGTCATGCCCGGTCGCGCCAAGTAACCCCGGGTGATGCCCGCACCGGCCAGGTACAGCTCAGCCGATACGCCCTGCGGCACCGGTTGCAGATCGGCGTCGAGCAAATAGCTGGCGGTGTGTTTGAGCGGTCGGCCGATGTTGGCGCTGCCGCCGGACTGGCGGCGAGTCCAGGTGGAATAGGTGGTGTCTTCCGATGGGCCGTAGAGGTCGTAGACGTGCTCGATGGTCGGTTGCTGATACAGCGCGTCGACCAGCGACTGCTTCAGCGGCTCACCGGCGAGGTTGATGATGCGCACGCCCGGCGGAATCTGCTCGGCACTGTGAAGCGCATTGATCGCCGATGGCACCGTGTTGATCAGGCGCACCTGATCGCGGGCCGGCAATTGCGGCAGCTCCAGCGCGTTGCGGGCGATGATCACCGAACCGCCGTTGGCCAGGGTGACAAACAGCTCCCACACCGACAGGTCGAAACACACCGAGGTCGAGGCCAGCACACCCTGAATATCGTCGCGGCTGTACACCGATTGCGACCAGTCGATCAGCGCCAGCACGTTGCGATGGGCGATGGCCACGCCTTTGGGCTTGCCGGTGGAGCCGGAGGTGTAGATCACATAAGCGAGGTTATCCGGCGTGACGCGAGTGACCGGAGCGCTGCTTGGGTAAGTGGCCAGCCATGGCTCGGCGTTGTCCATCAACAGCACTTGAGTGCCCGCAGTGACGTTCAATGTTGCCGCAACAGCCTGCTCGGTCAGCAGCACCAACGCGCGGCTGTCGTCGAGCATGTAGGCCACGCGGTCGGCTGGATAATCCGGGTCCAATGGCACATAAGCGCCACCGGCCTTGAGCACCGCCAGCAGCGCTACCAGCAAGCTGTCGGAACGCTGCATCGCCACGCCGACCCGCACTTCCGGCCCCACACCCAACTCGATCAGCTTGTGGGCGAGGTGGTTGGCGCGGCTGTCGAGCTCGGCGTAAGTCAGTTGCTTGGCCGCGAAGGTCACCGCAAGCGCGTCCGGCATGGCCGCGACCTGCCTGGCGATCAGCCCATGAATGCACAGATCATCGGCGAAACCTTCGTCAGCGCGGTTCCAATCATGGACGATGCGTTGGTATTCCTCGGCTTCAAGCATCGGCAAATCGCTGATGCGCTGCTGGCTGTCGTTGACCATGCCGTGCAGCAAATGGGTCCAGTGCCGCGCCACGCGCTCGATGGTCGGCGCATCGAACAGATCATTGGCATAGGTCAGCGCGGCATGCAGTGTGCCGGCCTTTTCATAGGTGTCCAGGGTCAGGTCGAACTGGGTGGTGCGCCCTTCCCATTCGATCACGCCCAGCTCCAGGCCCGAGGCGGTGGTTACCGTGGAAATGTCTGCCACCTGCGGCTGATGGTTGTACATCACCTGGAACAACGGCGTATGGCTGAGGCTACGCTCCAGCTTCAACGCTTCCACCAGCCGCTCGAATGGCAAGTCCTGATGGGCCTGGGCGCCGAGGGCGGTTTCCTTGATGTCACTGAGCAAATCCGCCACGCGGGTCTGGCCGTCGAGCCGGGTGCGCAGCACTTGGGTGTTGACGAAGAAACCGATCAGGCCTTCGATTTCGCCGCGATTGCGGTTGGCGATCGGCACGCCGACGCGGATGTCGGTCTGCCCGGTGTAACGGTGCAGCAACGCGTTGAATGCGCCGAACAACAGCATGAACAAGGTGATGTTGTGCTTCTGCGCGGTGGCTCGCAGTTGCTCGGCCAGTGGGCCGTCGACGCCGAACTCATAACGCGTGCCGCGATAGCTGGGCATCGCCGGGCGCGGGTGATCGGTGGGCAGCTCCAGCACCGGATGCTCGAAGCCCAATTGGGCTTGCCAGTATTCCAGCTGCCGCGCCTGCTCGCCGGCCTCCAGCCAGCGGCGTTGCCACAAGGCGTAGTCGCTGTATTGAATCGGCAACGGCGCGAGCTGCGGTTGCACGCTGGCATCATGGGCGTCGTAGCAGCGGATGAACTCGTCGATCAACACGTTCATCGACCAGCCATCAGAAACGATGTGGTGCAGGGTCAGCAGCAGCACGTGCTCCTGCTCGGCGAGCTTGAGCAGCTTGACCCGCAGCAGCGGCCCGACGGCCAAATCGAACGGCAGCAACGATTGCTGCTGGGCGGCCTCGGCCACGGCCTGTTCGCGCTCAAGGGTTGGCAGCGCGCTGAAATCAATTTGCTCGATCACCAACGGCGCACTGGCAGGTACCTGTTGCAGGGACTCGTCGGCCTGGCGCTGGAACACCGTGCGCAGGGTTTCATGACGCGCCACCAGGCTGGCGAACGCTTGCTCCAGGGCCGGCAGGTTCAGTTGCCCAGTCAGGCGCACTGCGCCCGGCAAGTTGTAGGCGCCGCTGTGCGGGTCCAGTTGCCAGAGGAACCACATGCGCTGCTGGGCGTAGGACAGCGCTTGCCGGTCCTCGGCCTCGACCCCTTGCGGAATCGGAAAACGGGCGAAGTCCACGCCCTCCWTGTGCAAGGCCGCAAGGAACATCTGGCGCTTTTCCAGGGGCAACCCGATAAACCGGCGAGCAAGTTTCAAGGAGTCTTCAGCATTCATTTCTTAGCATCCGGATCAGTAGGCAGGAAGCACAAAGGCACGTCGTCCCTATGAAACGAATGCAGACTGGAAAAATTAGCGCTTGAGAACAAGTATCAGGAAGGAAGGTCGAGCGAGGAAACACAGATGACCGTAACCCTTGTGTGGCGAGGGGGCTTGCCCCCGTTGGGGTGCGAAGCGCCCCCGGCATTTCAAAGTCAAACCGCATGCATAGGGCTTACGACTGCTTCGCAGCCGAACGGGGGCAAGCCCCCTCGCCACAAAGGCTCGCTCACAGGGTGAAACCGGGCGGATGTTCAGGCAGTTGCAACCAAGGCATGCCGCCGATGGTGAACCTCCAGCTGATCCTTGATCACCCGCAGCACCTTGGCTTCGTGCTCATGAATGAAGAAGTGCCCACCGGCCAACATGTCCACCGAAAAGCTGCCGAGGGTTTCCCTGCTCCAGCCGATCAACTGCTCAGTGGTGGCCTTGTCGGCCTTGCCACCCAGCACATGCACCGGGCACTTGAGCAATGGCCGCTGCACCGGCTGAAAACGCCCACACAATAGAAAATCCGCACGCAGAATCGGCAGTGTCAGGCTCATCAGCTCTTCATTGGCCAGCACCTCTTCGCTGGTGCCATTGAGCGTGCGTAGCTGCTCGATCAACTGCGCATCGGTTTTCGGCTCGGCAAAGCCGCGATCGTAATCGGCCCGCATTGTTGGCGCCGCCGTTCCCGAGGCAAACAGCGCCACCGGCTCCGGGCAACCCAACGCACGAAAGGCGTGGGCCAGCTCACACGCGAGCAAGGCGCCCAGGCTATGGCCAAACAGTGCATAGGGCGCCTTGAGCGTCGAACGCAACTCCCTGGCCAATTGCATCGCCAGCGCGCGCATGTCGGTGTGCAGCGGTTCGCCAAACCGTGCGCCCCGCCCCGGCAGCTCCACCGGTTGCAACTGCAGCCACTGCGGCAACTTGCGTCGCCAACGGCTGTAGACCATGGCACTGGCGCCAGAATACGGCAGGCACAGCAGGGTCAGCTTGGTCACCACGTTTACCTCAAAAAGTCGTCTGTAAGGGAAGACGACCCGCGAGGGGCGCAAATTAGTCGGCGCCGGTATATCCCGTCTGGGAGAAAGCGTCGAATTATTGGTTGAGTGTGAAGGCCGGTTCGTCGCCAAATGAACTCTCCGTGGCTTAAACCAGTCAGCTGGTTAAGCCCTCGATTCCCGGAGTTCTGCGGCAATGGCTGATCCTTCCGAACGACAAAGCGCGATCGACGCCCACGGCATCATTGGCGACATGCGCAGCGCGGCGCTGGTCAACGACAAGGGCAGCGTGGACTTTTTCTGCTGGCCGGAATTCGACAGCCCGTCGATCTTCTGCTCGCTGCTGGACAGCCCCGAAGCCGGCATCTTCCAATTGGCTCCGGACTTGCCCGACGCCCGCCGCGAGCAGATTTACCTGCCCGACACCAACGTCTTGCAAACCCGCTGGCTCAGCGATCATGCGGTGGTCGAAGTCACCGACCTGCTGCCCATCGGCGACAGCGAGGATGATTTGCCGATGTTGATGCGCCGGGTGCGCGTGGTCAGCGGTCAAGCGACGATTCATATGTTGTGCAACCTGCGTCATGACTATGCGCGGGCTCACACCAAGGCGCGGGCGCGCGGCCGCAGTGTGTATTTCGAGGCCACCGGTCAGCCGCCCATGCAGCTGTGTGCGGATCAGCCCTTGCGCGTCGAGGGCAACGCAGCGATTGCCGAATTCACCCTCGAACAGGGCCAGAGCGCCGAGTTTTTGCTCGGCGGCGTTGACGATCCGCGCTTCAAGGAAGGCGCCGCCGATCTGTGCCTGGAGCGCACCCTGAAGTTCTGGCGCGACTGGATCGGCCAGTCCAATTACCGCGGGCGCTGGCGGGAAATGGTCAATCGCTCGGCCCTGGCGCTGAAGCTGCTGACCTCGCGCAAACACGGCGCCATCCTCGCCGCCGCCACCTTCGGTCTGCCGGAAACACCTGGCGGCACACGCAACTGGGACTACCGCTACACCTGGATCCGCGACGCCTCGTTCACCGTCTACGCCTTCATGCGCCTGGGCTTCGTCGAGGAAGCCAACGCCTACATGCGCTGGCTGCGCGGCAGGGTCAGTGATTGCCGTGGTAAACCGATGAAACTCAATATTCTCTACGCCATCGATGGCCGCCAGGAGTTGCCGGAAGTCGAACTTGCGCACCTGTCCGGCCATGGCGGTGCGACGCCGGTGCGCATCGGCAATCAGGCCTACGAACAAATCCAGCTCGACATCTTCGGCGAGCTGATGGACGCGGTGTACCTGGTCAACAAGTACGGTGAAGCGATCTCCCATGAAGGCTGGAAACACACCGTGGAAGTGGTCGATCAGGTCTGCGAAACCTGGCAGCAAAAGGACGTTGGCATCTGGGAAATGCGCGGCGAGCAGCATCATTTCCTGCACTCGCGACTGATGTGCTGGGTGGCGCTGGATCGGGCCATCCGGCTGGCCTCCAAACGCTCGCTGCCCGCCCCGTTCGCCCGTTGGGACCAGACCCGTCAAGCGATCTACGCCGACATCTGGAGCAACTTCTGGAACGAAGAACGCGGGCATTTCGTCCAGCACATCGGCGGCACCGGCCTCGACGGCTCGATGCTGCTGATGCCGCTGGTGCGCTTCGTCAGCGCCAAGGATCCGCGCTGGATCGCGACCCTCGAAGCCATCGAGAAACACCTGGTGCGCGCGGGCATGGTCTACCGCTACCGCAACGACGACAGCCAGATCGACGGCCTGCCCGGCACCGAAGGCGCCTTCGCCGCCTGCTCGTTCTGGTACGTCGAATGCCTGGCCCGCGCCGGCCAGATAGAAAAGGCGCACCTGGAGTTCGAACAATTGATGCGGTACGCCAACCCGCTGGGGCTGTACGCCGAAGAGCTAGACAGCCACGCGCGGCATTTGGGCAATACACCGCAAGCACTGACGCACCTGGCGCTGATCAGCGCGGCGAGCTTTCTGGATCGGAAGTTGAGTGGGGAGAAGAACTTCTGGCAGCCTTGAGACTGAGGTGACTGCTTCGCGGGCAAGCCTCGCTCCTACACGGAACCGGGTTCAATTCGAGTCCAATGTGGGAGCGAGCTTGCTCGCGATGACGAGGGATCAGCTGTGTGGCGCAGGCTTCGGTACGTCGACGTTATCCAGCACCCGATTCACTGCCAGCTCGGCCAGCATGATGACTTGCTGAAT
This sequence comes from Pseudomonas sp. 05N433, assembly GCF_056396925.1. Classification (NCBI taxonomy): domain Bacteria; kingdom Pseudomonadati; phylum Pseudomonadota; class Gammaproteobacteria; order Pseudomonadales; family Pseudomonadaceae; genus Pseudomonas; species Pseudomonas sp. 05N433. The sequence continues at coordinate 45,332 of NZ_JBFTML010000004.1, forward strand.
CGCCAGGAGCGTATGCCGCTGTGGGGCGTCGACATAAGCGGCAATGTCGCTGGTCATGACGCTGGCTGAGGCCAGTGATTCGCAGACATGGGCCAGCAGACTTTCGTTATCCATATCCGGCGCAACCAGAAACATCCTGCTTGGCTTACGACCTTCGGTTTTTTTCGGGGTGGGTTTGAGGTAGTGGTCGAGCGCGCGTTCGGCAGCGTCGTGGAGTTTTTTCGAATCGAGGGATTCATAGGGCGAAACGTCGTCGGTTTCTGGGGGATTCGGTGTGGCTTTGAACATGGTGACACTCCAAATGAGAAGTTGAGCTGCCACTGATCGCTGCGACGCGATGGAGGGAGGCAGCTGTACGCGGGGTCGCAGACCGAGTCATTTGGAAACCCGGCATACCCGAAGGTATCCCGCGCACAGCCACCATAAGACCAAACGACACACTCCGAAGGAGCGTTGGTTGGGCGGCGGCGATTATGCACCAAATGAACTGAACGGACTGCGACGCCCGGTCGCTGAATTTGCAACGACCCCCAAAGCCTATCGGCTCCCTTTCCTAACCAACAACCGCCAAAACTCGTCGGAAATATCCACTTTTACGACACTTTTTGTAGGATCAAGACCTACCCGCGGTGAACTTAAACACACTCTGCCTGGCAGGGCTGACCTCCTGTGGCGAGGGAGCTTGCTCCCGTTGGGGCGCGCAGCGGCCCTGAAATCTGCAACCACATTCCTCCAGAAGCACCGTATTTACTGGCTCAGCGACTGCTGCGCAGCCGAACGGGGGCAGGCACCCTCGCCACAGGATCGTGTAGGTCGAACACCTACATTTACTAAACAAAACTGCCCAATCAACACTTGGTAACTGATTCCTACATCCGGAAATACCTTGTTGCCAGCACCTACATCCATCCCTACCATCCACGCTCAACGGGCACAGCGGAGCTGTCCAACAAAACCCGAATTCAAGGAACCAGAATGACCCAGCGCATCCATCGCAGCATCAACGTCCCACTCCGATCAGGCCTGAATCGGACTGAACTGTGGGAAGGCCCCGACAAAGGCTTGATCAAATGCTGGGAAATCGGCCGTCAGCGCGCCGCCCGCTTCCCCGACCTCGCCCACCAATGCCTCACCGGCGAACTCCCGGTGCTGGGTTGGAAAGGTGGCGTCAGCCGCAGCCTGAAGAAACTCGAAAAATACGGATCCCTCAAATACCTCGCCCAATGGCAAGGGTTACGCGGGGAAGATCTGGATATTGATCTGAGCGCAGAACGGGCGTTGACCTGTTCCAGGACCAAAATGGTCGTGACATTTACGCCGGATCGGTCGAAGTACTTCAATCAGATGGACGTGGAAGCCTGAGGAAAGAGCCCGGGTCGATCTGAATCAGCCGTTGATAGACAGCCCATGGAGCATCGAATGCAGATCCAACATGTCCTGACGCCAAACCTCGATATTGCCTGCGAAACACACGGCCCCAGCACCGGTGACCCAGTCATCCTTCTGCACGGTTTCCCCTACTCCCCCCGCGCCTACGACGACATCGCGCCAGCCCTCGCCGCAAAGGGCTACCGTGTGATCGTCCCGTACCTGCGCGGCTACGGCCCGACCCGTTTCAACTCCCCCGCCACCCTGCGCTCTGGCCAGCAGGCCGCCCTCGCCCAGGATTTACTGGACCTGATGGACGCCCTCGCCATCAAACAGGCCGCGCTGTGCGGTTACGACTGGGGTGGTCGGGCGGCGTGCATTGTCGCGGCGCTAAGGCCGGAGCGGGTGCGCTGCCTGGTGACCGGGGACGGTTACAACCTGCAGAACATCCCCCGCTCCACCCAGCCTCTGGATCCGCAGACTGAACATCGTCTCTGGTATCAGTATTACTTCCACACCCCGCGCGGCGTGGAAGGCTTGACCCAAAACCGCCGGGCCCTGTGCGAACTGCTCTGGCGCCTGTGGTCACCGACCTGGGCGCAAAATGCCGAACGATATCCCTTGAGCGCGCCAGCCTTCGATAATCCGGATTTCGTCGACGTAGTAATTCACTCGTACCGGCACCGGTTCATGTATGCGCCCGGCGACCCGACGCTGGAATGGATGGAAGAAGCGCTGACCCGACAACCGGCAATCAGCGTGCCGACAATTTCCCTGTGCGGTGCCGATGACGGTGTGGGACCCGCGCCTGAAGTCGATGAAGACGCCGAGCATTTTACCGGCCCCTACGAACGCCGAGTGTTGGCGGGCGTCGGGCATGACATTCCCGAGGAAGCGCCCGAGGCGACGCTCAAGGCAATACTGGATCTGCTGAAGGGCTGACGGAAAACCGCTCGCGATAAGCCTGCGGTGTCACGCCCATGGCCCGCAGAAAACTGCGGCGCAGGGTCTCTTCGCTACCAAACCCGCATTGCATCGCGGCCCGTTTGATCGGTACGCCGGTGTCGCTGAGCAGTCGTCGCGCGGTCTCGACCCGAATCAGTTCTATGGCCCGCGCCGGGGTCTGGCCGGTGTCGGCGCGGTAGTGACGGACGAAGCTGCGCTCGCTCATCCCGGCCTGCAAGGCCAAGGTCGGGATGCCAAGGTCCTTGGTGAGGTTTTCGCTGATCCAGGCGTGAAGCTCGTCGAATCGGTTGCCTTCTTTCTGCAAAGACAGGGTCACGCTGAACTGCGACTGGCCCCCCGGACGCTTGAGAAACACCACCAGTTGCCGGGCGACTTCGAGGGCCATGGTTCGGCCGAGGTCTTGTTCGACCATGGCCAGCGCCAGGTCAATGCCCGCGGTAACCCCGGCCGAGGTCCAGACCGGACCGTCGTTGATGAAGATCGGGTTGGGTTCGACCTGCAGTTTGGGATGCTGCTGCGCCAATTGCTCGCAGCGGGTCCAGTGCGTCACCACCCGTCGACCATCAAGCCAGCCGCTGGCCGCCAGCAAAAACGCCCCGGTACACACTGACGACACCCGCCGGCAATCTCGCGCATGCTCACGCACCCACCCCACCAGCGACGCGTCCTGCGCCGCCGCGTAAACGCCCCAGCCACCGGCAATGATCAAGGTGTCGCTGCCCCGATTCGGCAGCGGTTCTGCCAACAGTGCCAACCCCGCCGACGACATCACCGCCCCGCCACCGCTGGCAATCACTGACGGCGCATAGGGCGGCGGCAGACCTTGCTGGCGGGCAATGTCATTGGCCGAGGCAAACACCTGCAACGGCCCGGTGACATCGAGCACTTGCACGTTGGCGAAGGCCAGCACATGAATGGTTTTCGGGTGGTTTGGCATGATTGGCGTAATTCGTGGGGTTATTGGCGTATTCGCCAAATCCTACGAGCCTACAGTGAAGCCGTCCACCCCAATCAGGAGAAAAACGCCATGACGTTGCAGATCGGTTTACTGTTGTTTCCACAGGTTCAACAACTGGACCTGACCGGCCCATATGACGTGCTGGCCTCGCTGCCGGACGTGAAGGTGCATCTGATCTGGAAAGACCTGGTGCCCGTCACCGCGAGTACCGGGCTGGTGTTGAAACCGACCATCACCTTCGACGATTGCCCGCCGCTGGATGTGATCTGCATTCCCGGAGGTGGCGGCGTCGGCCCATTGATGGAGGATGAACAAACCCTGGCCTTCATCAAGACTCAGGCCGCCACGGCGCGGTATGTCACCTCGGTCTGCACCGGTGCCCTGGTGCTTGGCGCGGCAGGGCGGCTCAAGGGCAAGCGCGCCACCACGCACTGGGCGTATCACGAGTTGCTCGGGCTGTTGGGGGCGATCCCGGTGAAGGATCGGGTGGTGCGCGACGGCAATCTGCTGACCGGTGGCGGGATCACCGCGGGAATCGATTTTGCCCTGACCCTGGCCGCTGAATTGTTCGATAAGGACACCGCGCAACTGGTGCAATTGCAGCTGGAATACGCCCCGGCACCGCCGTTTGCTTCGGGCAGCCCCGAGACAGCGCCAGCCGGCGTACTGGAGGAAGCCCGTAAACGTGCTGCCGGGTCGTTGAAATTACGTACGGAAATCACCGAACGTGCAGCGGCGAAACTCGACCTCCAGTGAAAGAGATGGCCGCGGGGGGCTATCCCCCGCAGCCAGTCACTCACGCCGGCCATTCGGCACAAACAGCTCGAACGAGTCATCGCCATAAGCCCGCTCCACTTTAGCGATCACCACTTGATAACCCGCATACCACTTGCGGTACTGGCGCTTGGCCTCCAGGTGCCTGGGGTGGCTGGCGAATTCCCGGATAGAGGTTTCGTCCTGCCAGTAGTAACTGGCGTTGACCATTTCGCCATCGGCCGAGCACCAGGACTGGGTACCGACGAACCCTTCGATGCTGATCGCGACTTCGTCGATCAACGTGCTCAACAGGTTGAACTCCTCGTCTCGTTGCCCGGGTTTGTAGATAAACGATGCGATGTACATGTAGAGGTTCCTTTTCAGTGAATGAGTCAGGCCGGACGTGTCATCAGGGCCAGCCTGACGGCGAGCAACAGCAATACCGCGGCCAGCCCCAATGACTGCCATGTGGCGAATGTCGACGTGCTGGAAATACGCCGGCTGACCGTGCTGCCGAAAACCCCGAGCAGGGTGTGAAACACGCCACTGACCAGGGTCAGCACCATGCCCAGCAGCACCAGCTGTACGGCAATCGAGCCTCGTTGCGCGTTAACGAATTGCGGCAGGAACACCATGAAAAACAGCAAGGCCTTGGGGTTCAGCAGGCTGTTGAGCATCGCCCGGATCAGCAGGGTCTTGAGCGGCACCTGCGCAACATCCGACGTGCCGCTGGCCGATGGCTTTTGCAACGCCTTGAACGCCAGCCACAGCAGATACAGAACGCCGGCATAACGGATCAGGTCGAAGGCCGGTGGCCAACTGGCAACCAGTGCCGTAACCCCCATCGCGGTCAGCGCCGTCAGGATCAGATCGGCCAGGCCAATGCCCAATCCCGACGCCACACCGCCGCGCCAGCCATAACTGGCACCATGGCTGATTACGAAGGCCATGTTCGGCCCGGGTGACAGCAGCAACAGCATCACCGCGCCGACGAAAATCGATAAGGTCGCAGGGTCAATCACAGCGAAGTCTCCGTCCTGGAAAGCCTGTAGATTAGAGCGCCAATCTGATACAAACAAAAAATTGATCCAGATACAAAGAGCGCTCACCCATGACCCGTATTCGCTACAAACGCCTGGTGGATCAGTTCGCCGGGAAGATTCGCAGCGGTGAACTGCCACCCGCCACACAATTGCCGACCATTCGCGCGTTGATGCAGAGCGAACGGATCGCCCTGGCCACGGCTTTGCGGGTCTATCACGAGTTGGAGGCGATCGGCCTGGTGGTCGGCGAGACCGGTCGTGGCACCTTTGTGCGCGACACGTCCTTGCCTCGCGGACTGGGGTTGGAACAGCAACCACTGGGCATCGGCACGGTGGACCTGACCTTCAATTACCCGTCGGTACCCGGTCAGGACGAGTTATTGCGCGAGGGTTTGCGAGCGATTGCCGCCTCCGGGGATATCGATGCGCTATTGCATTCCGCGCCTCAGGGCGGGCGGCCGCATGAACGGCAGACGGCGGCCCGGCATTTACGCAATCGGGACATTCGGGTGGGGGGCGATCAGGTTCTGATCGTCAACGGCGCCCAGCAAGGTCTTGCCGTGACGCTGATGGCACTGCTCAAGCCGGGAGATATTCTGGCCCTCGACGCCCTCACCTACCCCGGCCTGAAAACCTTGGCCCAGGCCCATCGGCTGGACCTCGAAGCCCTCCCGCAAATCGCCGGGCACACCGACCTCGACGCCCTGGAAGCGCTGTGCAAGCGGCGCCCCGTGCGGGCGCTCTACAGCATGCCGACGATGCACAATCCGTTGGGGACGGTGATGTCCATCGCCGACCGTGAACGCCTGGTGCAATTGGCCGAGCGATACGACTTTCTGATCATCGAAGACGGCGCCTATGCCTTCCTCGCAGAACCGGCCCCCAAACCGCTGTTTACCCTGGCCCCGCAGCGCACGCTGTACATCAGCGGCCTGTCGAAAAGCGTTGCCTCGGGCCTGCGCATCGGTTTCATCGTTGCACCGAAAGCGATGATGCCGGCGCTGGAGCAAGCCATCCGAGTGTCGACATGGAGCACCCCGTCGCTGACCGTCGCGCTGGCCTGCCGCTGGATCGATAGCGGCGAAGTCGACAACCTCGAAGAGCAAAAACGCCTGGACGCCCGGCAGCGACAGGACCTGGCTCGGCAAATCCTGAAAAACTGCGAACTGGTGGCGCATCCCGCTTCCTACTACCTCTGGCTCAGATTGCCCGAAGGCTTGCGGGCCGAAACGGTGGTTGCCGAGCTGGAACGAAAAGGTGTGCAGGTGACCAGCGCCGCACCCTTTGCCACGACCACTCATGTGCCTCCTGCACTGCGGGTGGCCATGGGATCGATCAGCCTCGACGTGTTGAAGCGCGCCCTGGAGACTCTGCGTGAAGTCGTGGACATCTGACGGACTTTTCTGACACCCATAAAAAAACCCGCCTAAGCGGGTTTCTCAAGACCATTGCGACATCCTGTCGGCAGCCATCCTGGCGTATGGTCGATCATCCGTGATCCTGAACACGTCCTGTGTTCAGTTGATGGATCCAGATTAAACACATTGGCGAAGCTTCAAAAGACGACATAACAGCGGCTGCGTGTAAGCCATTGACCATTCAGCACCTGAAAGCAGCCCCTGTAGCAGCTGCCGAAGGCTGCGTTCGGCAGCTGCTACTAGTACGGGTACAGGTACGGGCGATCGGTCGCAGTTTCCTGCAGACGAAAAAAAACCCGCCGAAGCGGGTTTTCCCAAGACCATATCGACTCCCTGTCGGCAGCAATCCTTGCTTATGGTCGATCATCCGTGACCCTGAGCACTTCCTGTGCTTCAGTTGATGGGGCTAGATTACGCTTCGGATCCAATCAGCAATAGACGATATAGCTACTACCGCGTGTAAGACATTCGCTATAGCCACCCTTCCGAAAACCCTTGGACGTATCAACCATCATGGGCCGAAGCCGCGAATTTCGCGGCTTGCAGCCATCAACTTCCCTGACGCTCGTGGGCCTTGGTGTTTTCTGCCAGAAACTGTTCGATGTTGTTCATCTGCTCATCCCAGCCACGGCTGTCCATGCGGAAAGCCTTGAGCCTGCGCGACTGGGGAACGTGATCGAAACCGGACTCGACGACCGTCAACAGCGTGCCTTCGTCCATGTCCTGGAGTTCGAATTTCACCAGCGTGGTGGGCTCCTGAGAGTAATCGACTTCCGGCTCCACCGCATACGGGTGCCAGCGAAACGAAAACACCCGCTCCGGCTCGACCCGCTCCACCAGTACATTCCACAACAAGTGCTCATAACCAGGATACGTAATCTGCCCCTGGGTCCACTCGCCGGCGACAAAGCGCTTGCCTTCGAGTGCCACGCCGAACCATTGTCCGAACATTTCGGCATTGGCCAGCATGCGCCAGACCCGCGAGCGCGGCGCCTTGAGCAGGATCTTCCTTTCGATGCGATCTGATGCTGGGTTCATAAGTCACCTCCTGTATTGAACAGTAGGCCCGTAAAGACCAGAAGACCAACCTAAAAGTTGTATCAAACGGCTGATGCAATCAACCGTACCTGAAATATTCGGCCTCGATTTTGGCCATAAGTTCTGGTTTGAAAGGCACAGTCAACGGATTGAAACTGCTAACGTTTGCAACGACGTGCAACCTTACAAGGAAGATTCATGCAGCCTTCACTCACGGAGCGTTATCGCGCAACCCTGTTTGGGCTTGCTTGCGCAGATGCTATCGGCACCAGTGTCGAATTCCAGCCACGCGGCTCGTTCGAGCCCCTGACCGATATGGTTGGCGGCGGCCCGTTCAATCTGAAGCCGGGGCAATGGACCGATGACACATCCATGGCACTTTGCCTGGCTGAAAGTCTGCTGAACAAAAAAGGTTTTGATGCGGCTGACCAGATGGGCCGTTACCTCAACTGGTGGCAATGGGGTTACCAGAGTTCGACCGGCGAATGCTTCGACATTGGCATGACCGTACGTGACGCGCTGGCTCGTTATCAGAAAACCGGTCAGCCATTCGCAGGCTCCTCCGATCCCGACACGGCGGGCAACGGTTCGCTGATGCGGCTGGCGCCGGTAGTCTTGTACTACTTTCCCGACCGCGACCGGATCAGGACGTTTTCCGTAGACAGTTCGCGTACTACCCATGCCGCGCCGGAGGCACTTGAATGCTGTCAGTTGCTTGCCGAACTGCTCCGCAAGGCATTGCTAGGCGCCACCAAGCCGGATTTGCAGCGCCTGCCAGAGACAATATTCCTGGAACCAAAAGTCATGGCCATCGCCCGAGGCGACTACCTCGACAAGTCCAAAGACGATATCCGGGGCAGCGGCTACTGCGTTGCATCACTGGAAGCGGCCTTGTGGTGCTTTCACCACACTGACAGTTTTGCAGCCGCCATCCTCGAAGCCGCGAACCTGGGTGACGACGCCGATACCACTGCCGCCATCGTCGGTCAGTTGGCCGGGGCTCACTATGGTGCGCAGGCCATCCCTGAAGGCTGGCTGGCGAAGTTGCACAGGCGCGCTGACATCCAGGTTTGTGCGGACCAGTTACTCGCGGCTTCAGGCGCCCTTTCTACAAGCTGAAGCCTGCGTCTTCGCTACACTGCAACCTCCTCTTTTCAATTGTCACAGCGAGAATTCCCATGCACCCACGCTTGCTCCTGGCACTGACGCCGCTGCTGTTCACCCCTCTTGCGCATGCCGTCGACTGCGACAACGCCACCGACCAGACAACGATGAATCAGTGCGCGGCGCAGCAGAACAAAGCGGCCGACAAGGAGCTGAATGCGCTTTACCAGCAGATCACCACGCGATTGAAGGACAGCCCTGACGCCAAGAAGCTGTTGGTCGGTGCCCAGCGCTCATGGATTGCGTTTCGCGATGCCGAGTGCAAGTTCTCGGCGTCCGGAGTGGAGGGAGGCAGTGTTTACCCGCTGATCTATAGCAACTGCACCACGGCGCTGACCAAGGCGCGGGTCGAAGCATTCAAGACTTACTTGAAGTGTAAGGAAGGGGATTTGAGTTGCCCGGTGCCTGAGGCTTGATGCTGCGGCGTTCTTGAGGCCGCCGCGTGCCAGCTTAACGATCACTATAAAAATCAATCAGTTACTTGAAATAACTGGCTTATGGGCGCGTCTGAACGAGATCGCCCGCGTCTAATATCGCGATACCTGTTTGCAGTGTGAGACAAGCATAGAGGCCCCCGGCTGGAACACTTCATCGCCCGGCGATTGACGATGCTGCAGTGCAGGCGCGAAATGTGGGTTCACCGATTGCCAGTCAGAGGGTAAGAACATGGCAAGCATAACGGTCCTGGCGGGGGACTTTCTGCAGGGTGATGGAGAGTACACAGACGGCGTTTTCACGCTCAGGACGTCGCTTCACCCGTGGCCCGGCATCACCCTCCCGCTCTCATTGTTCAAGAGTGTAGAAGTGGCCAACGAGGATTCGATCAACAACATCAAGGATGTCATCGGCTTCGGCGTGGCGGGGGCCATGTTGCTGGGGCCTATCGGCGCAATTGCCGGCTTCATGTTGGCTGGCAAGGAAACCGAGGTAACCTTTCTGGCCACACTCAAGGATGGAAGAAGGTTGCTTGCGGCTGTAGACAACGACACGTTCGATGAGATTTCCCGAAAAATCCCGTCCTGACATGACAGACGCACGCCGCACCATCGACAGGTGCGGCGTGACATCGGTTCAGCTGTAGAACGTCGGGTGAACGCCTTTGTGAGCCTCGATTTCCAACCGCATATCAGCCACCAGCGATGCAATTGCATGGGGACTGTCCAGTGTCCATACCGGTACGTGAGTGGCCACCAGATCCACTTTGCCGGTCATGCAATCGCAGACCCGAATCGTCAGGAACTGGTCTGCCTCCATGCTACAGGTGCACACGGCGGGCAGAAAACTTTGCTCGATGATGTTTTGGATTTCCAGGGGTGATAGGAACATCGCTACCTCCCTCACGCCAGATGGATGCCGGGCAAATGCTCCGTCATTTCACCCTTTAGCCTGAAAATTCTAATCCTCATTAGCGGGTGTCTCAAGGCTGTGACAGGTTGCTCGTCGTCTCATCGGGCTGTCGCGATTTGCGACACCTCCAAGCGAGTCGCCCGCCCCCTCGCATCACTCAAAACCCCGCCGACACTGGGCGATCAGCCCCTTCCCGGCACTTGGCACAGCCATTGCCAAACATTGAGCAAGCCCCCGTTTTCACGCACAACAAGAGGTCTTGCCATGCCCCTCCCTTATCTGCTTCCCGCCACCTCGGCGTTCATCCAGCGCGCACCGCGCATGCTCATTGGCGGTGACTGGGTCGAGGCCGCCGACGGCCAGACCATGCCCCTGCGCCAAGGGTGATGTCTTGCAGGCCGCTGCCCTTGAGACGGTCGGCGCGACCTTCGACGGCGAGGATGGTGGCGTCGGAATTGGCGAGGATGATCAGCCCTTCCTTGCCTTGGCGATCGGCCAGATAGTCGATGGCCGGCATCGCCGCATCGATCAACAACCGATTGCTCGCCAGCAGCCCGTCGAGACTGGCGCTCGAGAGTGTCGAGCTTAGCCTTTCAATACCCGCGCCAGCGTCGACTTCACTTTGCCCATGCCATCATGCAGTGCCTGTTCAATCTCGGCCATGGTAATGACCGCCGTCGATTTGCCCGCCGCGGGGTTCACCACCAGCGCCAGACAGGCATAGTCCAGTTCCAGTTCACGCGCCAATGCAGCTTCTGGCATACCGGTCATGCCGACGATGTCGCAACCGTCACGTTCCAGCCTCGCGATTTCAGCAACTGTTTCCAGACGTGGCCCTTGAGTGCAGGCGTACACGCCATGGCTGCTATAGCCGACGCCTTCAGCCGCCAACGCCGCGATTAATCGCTGACGCAGGGGTTCGCTGTAGGGATAGCTGAAGTCGATGTGTGTAACGTGTTCCAGGTCATCGGCGAAATAGGTGTGTTCGCGACCGCTGGTGTAGTCGATCAATTGATGCGGCACGCAGAAATGCCCGGTGCCCATCGCGGCATGAATCCCGCCCACGGCGTTGACCGCGAGAATCGCTTCAGCTCCGGCCTGCTTCAAGGCCCACAGATTGGCGCGGTAGTTCACCTGATGCGGCGGGAAGCGGTGCGGGTGGCCGTGACGTGCGAGAAACAGTACTTCCTTGCCGGCGTACTCACCGATCTGCACCTCGGCCGAAGGCGCACCGTAAGGGGTGTCCACCGCCAATGACTGACGAATGCTCAAGCCTTCGAGTTGAGTCAGGCCGGTGCCACCGATAATCGCGTAAACCGTCATAACGAAAAGTCCTTAATCAATCAATTGAGCTTCTTTGAGCGCGCCGACGGCCGTCAGCCAGCGCGGGTCTTGACGGTATTCGGTGCTGGCGTACGCCTGCCCACGCATCCGCGCGATACGCGCCGAAGGCTTGACCTTCAACCGCTGGGCGGCACTCAAAGCCAACTCGGCAGCCGCACGGTCGTTGCACACCAGGCCCATGTCGCAACCGGCGGTCAATGCCGCTTCGATGCGACTGGCGGCATCGCCCACCACGTGCGCACCGGCCATCGACAGGTCGTCGCTGAAGATCACGCCATCAAACTGCAGCTCGCCGCGCAGGATGTCCTGCAACCAGCGACGGGAGAAGCCGGCAGGCTGGGAATCGACTTGTGGATAAATAACGTGGGCCGGCATGACGGCGGCCAATTGCTTGCTCAATCGCGCGAATGGCACCAGGTCGTTGGCGCGGATCTCTTCGAGGCTGCGCTCGTCGTTGGGAATCGCAACGTGGGAATCGGCCTCGGCCCAGCCATGACCGGGGAAATGCTTGCCGGTGGCAGCCATCCCGGCGCTGTTCATGCCGCGGATGAATGCACCGGCGAGCAAGGCTGCGCGCTCGGGATCACCTTCGAACGAACGGGTACCGACCACCGCACTGCGCTGGTAATCCAGATCCAGCACCGGGGCGAAGCTCAGGTCGAGACCGACCGCGAGCACTTCGGTCGCCATGATCCAGCCGCACTGTTCGGCCAGGTATTCGGCATTCGGGTTGTCGGCGATGGCGCGCATGGCGGGCAGTCGCACGAAGCCCTGACGCAGCCGCTGAACCCGACCGCCCTCCTGGTCGACCGCCAGCAGCAGATCGGGACGAATGGCGCGGATCGCGGCGCTCAATTCGCGCACCTGACGCGGGTGTTCGATGTTGCGGGCAAAAATGATCAGGCCGCCCACTTCGGGCTGGCGCAACAATTGGCGATCTTCAGACGTCAGCCAGGTACCGGCGACGTCCACCATCAACGAGCCTTGCAGGCCAGCAGTCATGGAAATTCCTTGAATACGATAAACCCGGCTCGCACGAATTCGCCGCCATGGGCTGAGCCCGGCAGGTCGGCGATATCAATGAGGGGGTTCAAAACGAGAGTCGGCATGGGCGCCTAGCTTAGCGGATGTCCGCCACCGCGCCCACCCGTGTGCGGTTAAACCTTGGCGGCTACCGGAGTCGATTTACTGCGCGGACGCAATTGCGCGGCGGCCATGGCGGTGTCGGTGACGCCGGTTTCGGCACGCATGCCCGCAGCCAGGAATGGCACCATCAGACGCATCACTTGCTCGATGGAAGTGTTGACGCCGAAATCGGTCTCGGCAATCGCACGCAAGGCCTTGATCCCCGACATGCTGAATGCCGCTGCACCGAGCATGAAGTGCACGCGCCAGAACAGTTCGATCGGAGGAATGCGTGGCGCGGCTTCGTTGACCAGCAGCATGTAGCGGCGGAAAACCTTGCCGTACATATCTTCCAGATAACGACGCAAGTGCCCTTGGCTCTGACTGAAAGCCAGCCCCAGCAAACGCATGAAAATGGACAGGTCGTTGCCGCTGCGTGGTTGCACCACCAAGGCTTGCTCGACGAGGATCTCCAGCAATTCTTCGAGGGTCGGTTTGTTCTCGGGTTTGGCCTGACGGCGCTCCAGCTCTTTATCGAGACTGAGGCAGAACGGCCCGAGAAAACGCGAGAAGACCGCTTGAATCAGCGCCTTCTTCGATCCGAAGTGATAGTTCACCGCCGCCAGATTGACACCGGCCTTGCTGGTGATCAGACGCAACGAGGTTTCAGCGAAACCTTTTTCCGCGAACAATTGCTCGGCAGCATCGAGAATGCGTTCAACGGTTTCCGACTGGGCCATGGCTACTCCGCCTGACAAACACTTGTTTGAAACATACGTTTCAGCCCAGGCCTTGTCAAGTCTGGCGGGTTCGTTTTGGGAATGGTCGGTCAGCTATTTAACCATACAACACTGGCGCTTCAATCGGCGAGCTGAATGACCGTCCAGCGGCCGGCAAAAAAAGGGGCATTGCCAAGACCGGTTCACTGTATATAATCCCAGTCACTGTATAAAAAGACAGAGCGATCAATATGCTAAAGCTGACGCCACGCCAAGCAGAGATTCTGGCCTTCATCAAACGCTGCCTCGAAGACAACGGCTACCCGCCAACCCGCGCGGAAATCGCTCAGGAACTGGGCTTCAAGTCGCCCAACGCGGCGGAAGAACACCTCAAGGCACTGGCCCGCAAGGGCGCGATCGAGATGACCCCGGGCGCCTCCCGTGGCATTCGCATCCCCGGCTTCGAAGCCAAGGCCGACGATTCTACCCTGCCGATCATCGGCCGAGTGGCAGCAGGCGCTCCGATCCTCGCCCAGCAGCACATCGAAGAATCCTGCAACATCAACCCTTCGTTCTTCCACCCTCGCGCTGACTATCTGTTGCGGGTTCATGGCATGAGCATGAAGGACGTCGGCATTTTCGACGGAGACCTACTGGCCGTCCATACCACCCGCGAAGCCCGTAACGGTCAGATCGTGGTGGCTCGGATTGGCGACGAAGTGACCGTCAAGCGCTTCAAGCGCGACGGCAGCAAAGTCTGGCTGATTGCCGAAAACCCTGAATTTGCCCCTATCGAAGTCAACCTGAAAGATCAGGAACTGGTGATCGAAGGCTTGAGCGTCGGCGTGATTCGCCGCTAAAGGAGGCTTTATGCAGTTCCCACACACTTCACAGCAAGCCCAACTGCCGTTGTTCGAGGCATTCATGGCGCAGCCGCTGGCGCCGATCCTGAAAGAAGTGGTCGAGTCGCCCTGGAGCGCCGAGCCCGAAGTCTTCAGCGAGCTGTCATTGCGTGGCGCGGCCGGGAACTGCCTGAACCTTCTGGCACCAATCCTCAGGGAGCTGAGCCAGGATCAGGACGCTCGCTGGCTGACGCTGATCGCCCCGCCCGCCAGCCTGACCCAGGCCTGGCTGCGAGACGCCGGCCTGAACCGTGAACGCATTCTGCTGCTGCAACCACGCGGCACACAGAGCGCTCAGCAGCTGACCTGTGAAGCTTTGCGACTTGGCCGCAGCCATACGGTCGTCAGCTGGCTAAACCCGTTGAGCACATCGTCGCGGCAACAGCTGATCAGCGCCGCCCGTACCGGGGATGCGCAAAGTCTGAATATTCGGCTGGGTTAACTGACAAAACAGTGTTTGCACTGAACAGCGCGGGGCTTCTCCAAGGATAGAGAAGCCGGTCTGTAGAGGTATCCGCAAAATCCGACGGGCGGGATCAATGAAGAACCCGTGGCCCCTCTTCCTTATCAAATTCGCCTTCAACCAGGCGTCCTGCCATCTGAACACCGACGCTCAACATCGCCTTGGCGACTTCCACGTGCTGGCCTTGCAGGAAAGCCTTGGCATCCTCGGAGAAATCCAAAGTAACCAGAGAACCCTCGTCCTCGGCCCTACGCAGCTCGATTCGGCCGTCTGGTAACTCGACAATTTCTAGAAAGGACGTTGGCATAAAGGACTGTTCTCCACGAAAGGCAGGGATTATATAGGCATCGGCCAAGCTTCGCTCAGGATCTTGACCAGATGCCATCACGAAGAGAAATTTCTGACATCACGCTTCCTTGAGCGCACCATTCACCGAGCACTCAATCTTTCAGCACTCGTTCAGCCCGTCGCGAAACCGGATCGCCAAGCTTTTCAGATTCTGGCGCCAGCTCTCCAGTTCTTCCCGGCTCAGCTCTTCAGACGCCTCTTCTTCGTCCAGGTTGACGGCCAGAATAAGCGGCTGCGTCACATCACCCTTGGGCTTGTGTGGAGCACGAGGCGGTTGAAACAGTGCGGCATAAGCCGACAGCAGCTTGGCCAGCCAGGTTTCAGGGTTTTGCGCCAACTCGACCATCTCGGCCATTTCCGGAATAGCGATGGTTTCGAGTACTTCGCGGGTCAGCAGCATCTCTGCCCGTGGCGCATTGGCCTGAGGCAAGCGATAGAAACCGGCGATTTCATGGCACAGCCCCAACAGCGCCCCGTACAGGTGAAACAACGCCGATTCGCGACCGGCCTGAATCAGCGCCAGGGAGTTCATCGCTCGCCCCTCTTCGGCCTTGGCGAGCGCTTCCAGCGACAAGCCGGCGAAATAAATTTTCTGGTTGGTAYGGGTATAGAGTTCGTGGGCCATGACGGCAGCCTCCACAACGAAATAATTGCTTCACGCAGGTCTGACAGTGTCATGGATCACCCAAGCTCACCGCAAGCCCAAAACAAAAAGGCCGCATGAAAACCCGAGGGTTGTCATGCGGCCTTTTTATGTGCAGCGGCTTTTAAGCCTTGGCTGCTGGACGCTTGTCTTCAACCGTCCACTTGCCACCATCGTAATACGCTTTCCAGCCAGTCGGCTTACCGTCGACTTCCGTCTGCACGTATTGCTCTTTGGTCTTGCGGCTGTAACGGATCACTGCTGGCAGACCGTCAGGATCTTTCTTCGGTGCTTCGCAGAGGAAGTGGTACTTCGGATCGATCTCATCCTTGTGCGGCACGATCTCGACGACCAATGGCGCACGGGTCTCGCGGTTTTTCGGGAACTGGCTGGCCGCCAGGAACAGGCCGGAAGCACCGTCACGCAGGATATAGGTGTCGTTGACCTTTTCGCATTTGAGCTCAGGCATCTTCACCGGATCCATCTTCGGCGGCGCCGCATCACCGCTTTTCAGCAGCTTGCGGGTGTTCTTGCAGGTTGCGTTGGTGCAACCGAAGAACTTGCCGAAACGGCCGGTCTTGAGCTGCATCTCGCTGCCGCACTTGTCGCATTCCAGGCTCGGACCTTCGTAGCCCTTGATGCGGTAAGCGCCCTCTTCGATCTCGTAGCCTGCGCAATCCGGGTTGTTACCGCAGATGTGCAGCTTGCGCTTCTCGTCGAGCAGGTAAGCGTCCATCGCCGTGCTGCAGATCGGGCAACGGTGCTTGCCGCGCAGAACCAGCGACTCCGACTCGCCCTCGTCGTCCGCAGCGATTTCGTCGCCCGGCACCAGGTTGACGGTGGCCTTGCAGCGCTCTTTTGGCGGCAGGCTGTAGCCCGAGCAACCGAGGAACACGCCGGTCGATGCAGTACGAATCTGCATCGGACGACCGCACACCACACATGGAATATCAGTCATTACCGGCTGGTTGGCGCGCATGCCGCCTTCGGCGCTTTCGGCCACTTCGAGTTTCTTCTTGAAGTCGCCGTAGAACTCGTCGAGCACGTTTTTCCAGTCGCGCTCGCCCTGGGCCACGTCATCGAGATTCTCTTCCATGCCGGCGGTGAAGCCGTAGTCCATGAGATTGGAGAAGCTCTCGGCCAGACGCTCGGTGACGATGTCGCCCATCTTTTCCGAATAGAAACGACGGTTGTGCAGCGCCACGTAGCCGCGGTCCTGGATGGTCGAAATGATCGCCGCGTAGGTCGAAGGACGACCGATGCCGCGTTTTTCCATTTCCTTTACCAGGCTCGCTTCCGAGTAACGCGCCGGCGGCTTGGTGAAGTGCTGGGTCGGATCAAGCTTGATCAGCTTCATCGCATCGCCCTGGGCCATGTCCGGCAGCACATCGTCATCACCAGGCTTGGTGATTTGCGGCATGACGCGGGTGTAACCGTCGAACTTCAGGATGCGGCCCTTGGCGCGCAACTCGAAGTCACCGGCACCGACGGTGACCGTGGTCGACAGGTATTGGGCCGGCAGCATCTGGCAGGCGAGGAACTGGCGCCAGATCAGCTCGTAAAGCCGCTCGGCATCACGCTCCATGCCCGACAGCTTGCTTGGCTCGGTATTGGCGTCGGACGGACGAATCGCTTCGTGAGCCTCTTGTGCGCCTTCCTTGCTGCTGTAGACGTTCGGGGTTTCCGGCAGGTACTTCTTGCCGAATTCGCCTTCAATATAAGTACGCGCCATCGTCACGGCATCGGCCGAGAGGTTGGTGGAGTCGGTACGCATATAAGTGATGTAGCCGGCTTCGTACAGACGCTGGGCCATCATCATGGTTTTCTTCACACCGAAGCCCAGGCGGTTGCTCGCGGCCTGCTGCAGGGTGGAGGTGATGAACGGTGCCGACGGCTTGCTGCTGGTCGGTTTGTCTTCGCGCTTGACGATGCTGTAGCTGGAAGCCTTGAGCTTCTCCAGCGCGGCCATGGCCTGGGCTTCGTTGAGCGGCTTGAAGGCTTCGCCTTTCTCGCGAGCCACGTCGAAGCGCACAGTCGCGCCCTTGGCGGTGCCGAGGTCAGCGTGAACTTCCCAGTACTCTTCCGGGTTGAACGCGCGGATTTCGCGCTCACGCTCAACCACCAGCTTCACGGCAACCGATTGCACGCGACCGGCGGACAGGCCACGAGCAACCTTGGCCCACAGCAGCGGCGAAACCATGTAACCCACCACGCGGTCGAGGAAGCGACGCGCCTGCTGAGCGTTTACGCGATCGATGTCCAGCTCGCCCGGCTGGGAGAAAGCTTCCTGGATCGCTTTTTTGGTGATTTCGTTGAACACCACGCGCTTGTAGCGGCTGTCGTCACCACCGATGGCTTCGCGCAGGTGCCAGGCAATGGCTTCCCCCTCGCGATCCAAGTCGGTTGCGAGATAGATGGTGTCAGCATCTTTGGCGAGCCGGCGCAGCTCTTCGATAACCTTTTCCTTGCCCGGGAGGATCTCGTACTTGGCTTTCCAGCCATGATCGGGATCGACACCCATGCGCGAGACCAGCTGCTTGCGCGCTTTCTCTTTCGGCGTGAGCACCGGACCTTCGCCTGCGGCGGCCTTGCCACGCTTGGCGGCAGGCTCTTTGCTGGCGCTAGCCGAACCGCTGGTGGGCAGGTCTCGGATATGGCCGATACTCGACTTCACCACGTATTGGTTACCCAGATACTTGTTGATGGTCTTGGCCTTAGCCGGGGATTCCACAATGACCAGCGATTTGCCCATGGATCAGAAAATTCCTGAATTCTAGAAGTGAAAGGCGGTTGGCGCCTGACGCGGCACCGCTATATATAGTGGCTACAAGGTGAGGTCAAGCGCAGGGTTCTGCGCGCACTCCCCTTATGGCTGCGGAAAAATGCTCGGTTCGGCTTGCACCAAAGCAAAGCGTGGCACCTGTTCGCCGTCAACCTCGACCGACTCCAGGAACATGCTCAAGGGACGTACCCAAAAGCCGTAATCGCCATACAGGGCTTGGTAGAAGACTACTTCTTCTTCGGTCTCCGAATGCCGCGCAACACTGAATACGCGGTACTGCGGACCTTTGTAATGTTGGTAGAGCCCAGGTTGTATCGRCATGCTTTGGCCCTCACTCAAATTTTTTCAAAATAAAAACAAAAATAAATCCGGAAAAACAAAAACCGGGGCACTTGGCCYCGGCTTCCATCGACGAAACGCTTAAACGCGTTCGAAGACGGTGGAGATACCTTGGCCGAGACCAATGCACATGGTAGCCACCCCGAAGGTGCCGCCATTCTGCTTCATCACGTTCAGCAAGGTGCCCGAAATACGTGCACCGGAGCAACCGAACGGGTGACCCAGGGCGATCGCGCCGCCGTGCAGGTTAACCTTCTCGTTCATCTTGTCGAGCACTTTCAAATCTTTCAGCACTGGCAGGGCCTGTGCAGCGAAAGCTTCGTTGAGCTCGAAGAAGTCGATATCGTTGATGCCAAGGCCCGCGCGCTTCAATGCTTTCTGCGTTGCCGGTACTGGACCATAGCCCATGATCGCCGGGTCCACACCTGCCACTGCCATCGAGCGAATCACCGCCAGCGGCTGGATGCCCAGGTCCTGGGCACGCTGTGCCGACATCACGATCATGCACGAAGCACCGTCAGTGATCTGCGACGAAGTACCAGCGGTCACGGTGCCGCCCTTCGGATTAAACGCTGGTTTCAGAGCCGCCAGGCTTTCCAGGGTGGTTTCCGGACGAATGGTTTCGTCGTAGTCAAACAGTTTCAGGAAACCGTTCTCGTCGTAGCCCTGCATCGGGATGATTTCGTCCTTGAACTTGCCTTCCACGGTCGCCTTGTGGGCGAGTTGGTGGGAGCGCACGCCAAAGGCGTCCTGCTGTTCGCGAGTAATGCCATGCATTTTGCCGAGCATTTCTGCGGTCAGGCCCATCATGCCCGAGGCTTTCGCCGCGTACAGGGACATGTGCGGGTTCGGATCGACACCGTGCATCATGCTCACATGACCCATATGCTCGACGCCGCCAACGACGAACACGTCACCGTTGCCGGTCATGATCGCTTGCGCGGCAGTGTGCAGCGCACTCATCGACGAGCCACACAGACGGCTGACGGTCTGGCCGGCCGAGGTGTGTGGAATCTGAGTCATCAGGGACGCCATGCGGGCGATGTTCCAGCCCTGCTCCAGGGTCTGGTTAACGCAGCCCCAGATCACGTCTTCGACTTCGCTCGGGTCGACCTTGACGTTGCGTTCCAGCAATTTGCTGATCAGGTGTGCCGACATGTCTTCGGCGCGGGTGTTGCGGTGCATGCCGCCCTTGGAGCGGCCCATCGGCGTACGACCGAAGTCGACAATCACGACGTCTCTAGGATTCAAGCTCATATACTTTCACTCTCGCTCTAGTGTGGGCGCTTAACCGAAGAAGCTCTGACCGTTCTTGGCCATTTCACGCAGCTTCGCGGTCGGGTGGTACAGCGCGCCCAAATCAGCGTACTGGTCAGCCAGGGCAACGAACTCTGCAACACCGATCGAATCGATGTAGCGCAGCGCACCGCCACGGAATGGAGGGAAACCAATACCGTAGACCAGACCCATGTCGGCTTCGGCGGCGGTTTCGACGATGCCGTCTTCCAGGCAGCGCACGGTTTCCAGGCACAGCGGGATCATCATCCAGTTGATGATGTCTTCGTCAGTGACTTCGAGCTGTTGGAAAACGATCGGCTTGAGCACTTCCAGCACCGACGGATCGGCGACTTTCTTCTGCTTGCCGCGCTTGTCGGTCTCGTAGGCGTAGAAACCCTTGCCATTTTTCTGGCCCAGGCGCTTGGCTTCATAGAGCACGTCGACGGCCGAACGGCGATCGTCCTTCATGCGATCCGGGAAGCCTTCAGCCATGACGTCACGACCATGGTGGCCGGTGTCGATGCCGACCACGTCCATCAGGTATGCCGGGCCCATTGGCCAGCCGAACTTCTCCATGACCTTGTCGATGCGGACGAAGTCCACGCCGGCGCTGACCAGCTTGGCGAAACCGCCGAAGTACGGGAACAGCACACGGTTGACCAGGAAGCCCGGGCAGTCGTTGACGACGATCGGGTTCTTGCCCATTTTCTTGGCGTAGGCAACGGTGGTGGCAACGGCCACTTCGCTGGACTTCTCGCCACGGATCACTTCAACCAGCGGCATCATGTGCACCGGGTTGAAGAAGTGCATGCCGACGAAGTTTTCCGGACGCTTGAGGGCTTTGGCCAGCAAGGTGATGGAAATGGTCGAGGTGTTGGACGCCAGAATGGTGTCCTCTTTGACCTTGTCTTCGACTTCGGCCAGAACGGCTTGCTTGACCTTCGGGTTCTCGACCACGGCTTCGACCACCAGGTCGACGTGACCGAAATCGCCGTAGGACAGGGTCGGACGAATGCCGTTGAGCACTTCGGCCATCTTCGCCGGGGTCATGCGACCTTTATCAACGCGGCCAACCAGCAGCTTGGCGGCTTCGGCCAGACCTTGCTCGATACCGTGCTCGTTGATGTCCTTCATCAGGATCGGCGTGCCTTTGGAGGCCGACTGATAAGCGATACCGCCACCCATGATGCCGGCGCCCAATACGGCGGCCTGCTTCACTTCCTTGGCGATTTCGTCGTAGGCCTTGGCCTTTTTCTTCAGCTCCTGATCGTTCAGGAACAGACCGATCAAGCTCTGTGCGGCAGATGTCTTGGCCAGTTTGACGAAACCGGCGGCTTCGACTTCCAGGGCCTTGTCACGACCGAAGTTCGCGGCTTTCTGGATGGTCTTGATCGCTTCGACCGGCGCCGGGTAGTTCGGGCCCGCTTGGCCGGCCACGAAACCTTTGGCGGTTTCGAACGACATCATTTGTTCGATGGCGTTGAGCTTGAGCTTTTCGAGCTTCGGCTGACGCTTGGCCTTGTAGTCAAACGTACCGGAGATGGCGCCTTTGATCAGGTTCAGCGCCGCTTCGTGCAACTTCTGCGAGTCGACCACCGCGTCGACGGCACCGACTTTCAGTGCGTCTTCAGCGCGGTTTTCCTTACCGGCGGCAATCCATTCGATGGCGTTGTCGGCACCGATGATACGCGGCAGGCGCACGGTACCGCCGAAGCCTGGGTAGATGCCCAGCTTGACTTCCGGCAGACCGATTTTGGCGGTGCTGGCCATGACGCGGAAATCCGCCGCCAGGCACATTTCCAGACCGCCACCCAGTGCGATGCCATTGATCGCGGCAACAGTCGGGACGTTGAGGTCTTCGAAATCGCTGAAAATCTTGTTGGCTTCGAGGTTGCCAGCAACAAGCTCGGCATCCGGCAGCTTGAAGTTGTCGACGAATTCGGTGATGTCGGCGCCGACGATGAATACGTCCTTGCCACTGCTGACGATCACACCCTTGATCGAAGCATCTGCCTTGATGGTGTCTACAGCCTGACGCAGCTCGTTCAGGGTAAGACGGTTGAACTTGTTGACGGACTCACCCTTGAGGTCGAACTTCAGTTCGACGATGCCACTTTCAAGAGCCTTAACCGTGATGGCTTTACCTTCGTAAATCATCAACTGATCTCCACGATATGGAAGCTGAACAGTACACGTCGGACGCAGGCGGCTGGCTCGGCAGGGACGTTTATCGTCAATGCTAACGCCAACTCACCCGGCACACCCGCCAACGCGATAGTCGGGATTCTGTAGGAGCAGTCTGTAATACAAACGCTCAATTCATACGCCCGTTTGATTTGGGTGTGTCACCTTCACGGAATTTCCGGCAATTGTCAATCGCCCAAAATACTGGTTGAAACGCGACTTTCCGGTCACTTCCGTACCACGAAGCCCTGCAACATGCGGATGCATGTGAGGCCATTCATAGAATCAATAGTTAGAAAAGTCGCCCTAATTCGCGGCAACCTGTGTTTAACAGGCTACGCTGGCGGGATCCTGAAGAAAAAATTGAACGCTTTTGACGAATGCCAAGCGTAAGATCTGTGCCACAAAGAATTACCGGCCTGCCTGGCCAACCCCAGCCCGATGATGATGTCGGGCTTTTTATTGCCTTCCGTAACAGATCGGGGTTCAGGCGAGTGCCTTGAGCGTAGCGTCGATCTGTTGCAGAACCTCGGCTTCGCCCTTCTCGCCCCAATACAGGGCAATCATTTGCTTGTCTGCCTCGACCTTGTAGACGTTGGCAGGCAGTTTTTCGAAATGATTCAGGAGCACTCCATCCTCGCAGACTTCCTGCCACTGATTGACCCACACACCCGGCGCCTTCTGCCAATAGCTCCAGCACGCTGGCTGAGTGCCACGGCGCGGTCGGTGGTACTGGGCGCAAGGGCTTGGCGGCTCCTGGCTCAGCCAGTGCGGCCACTCCTGGGGCGCCAATTGCATGGCAAGGCCGATGCGCCGCGCCTCCATGCGCAGGGCCATGCGACCGCTCTGGACACGAGACGGTCGCAACCAGGCCAGCGGGCTCAGCACCACCAGCAGGATTGACACCACTATCCAGACCGTCATATCTGTACTCCCGATTCTTGATGGGCCCATTGGGTCACGTTGAAACCAATGCGCTTGAAACCAGCCATACTTACCAATATTGCAATCCTCAGGAGGAGCACCTCATGCCCTACCACCATATTCTGGTCGCTGTAGATCTAACCGAAGAGTGCGATCCTGTAATCCACCGCGCCCGCGAACTTTCGGTGAGCAATGGCGCAAAGCTGTCCCTGGTGCATATCGTCGAGCCGATGGCCATGGCCTTTGGCGGCGACGTGCCGATGGACCTTTCCCAGTTGCAACAGCAACAGTTCGATCAGGCCAAGGAGCGCCTTGAGCGATTGATCCTGAAATACCCGGAGCTCTCCAAGGAATACAGCCACTTGACCTACGGCCAGCCGCGACAGGAGATTCACCATCTCGCCAAGGAGCAAACGTGCGACCTGATCGTGGTGGGCAGTCATGGCCGGCATGGCCTGGCACTGTTGCTCGGCTCCACTGCCAATGACGTGCTGCACGGCGCGCCTTGCGATGTACTTGCCGTGCGCCTGCAAAAAAGCTGACAACAAGCAACAATAAACCCCTTACGAAAAGCCCGGCATTCACACGAGTGAAGCCGGGCTYTTTTATAGCCGGATCAATCAGGCATCCAGTTCGGCCCAGCGCTCGACCATCACGTCGAGTTCAGCCTGTAACTGCTCAAGCTGAGCGATCACTGCAGCCGTCTCGGCAGGAGGACGCTGATAGAAGCCGGCGTCCGCCATCTGCGCTTCAACCACCGCGATCTGCTGCTCCATGGCTTCGATCTGGCCAGGCAAGGCTTCCAGCTCACGCTGCAACTTGTAGCTGAGTTTCTTTTTCGCCACCGGCGCTGGCGTTTCCACTGCAGCAACTGGCGCAGGTTCGGCCGTCACGACAGCCGAGTTCAGGTCGGCCTTGCCGGACTTGCTCTCGGTCACACCCAGCAGGCGCGGCGAGCCGCCCTGACGCAGCCAGTCCTGATAACCACCGACGTATTCGCGAACCTTGCCTTCACCTTCGAAGACCAGGGTGCTGGTGACCACGTTGTCGAGGAATGCCCGGTCGTGGCTGACCATCAGCACAGTGCCGTTGAAGGTCAGCAAGACCTCTTCCAGCAGTTCGAGGGTTTCCACGTCGAGGTCGTTGGTCGGTTCTTCGAGCACCAGCAGGTTCGCCGGTTTGCTGAACAGTTTGGCCAGCAGCAGACGCGCACGCTCACCACCGGACAACGCCTTGACCGGCGTGCGGGCACGCTGCGGGCTGAACAGGAAGTCGCCAAGGTAGCTCAGCACGTGACGGCTCTGGCCATCGATATCGATGAAGTCGCGACCTTCAGCGACGTTGTCGATCACGGTCTTTTCCAGGTCCAACTGATGGCGCAACTGGTCGAAATAGGCCACGTCGATGCGCGTCCCCTCTTCCACTGTGCCGCTGGTCGGTTGCAGACCGTTGAGCATCAGCTTCAACAGCGTGGTCTTGCCGGTACCGTTGGCGCCGAGCAGACCGATGCGGTCGCCGCGCTGCAGGACCATCGAGAAATCCTTGATCAGGAACGGGCCGCCCGGGTGAGCGAAACTCACGTTCTCGAGCACCATCACCTGCTTGCCGGACTTGTCGGCGGTATCGAGCTGAATGTTGGCCTTGCCGGTACGCTCACGACGCTCGCTACGCTCGACGCGCAGGGCTTTCAGTGCACGGACACGGCCTTCGTTACGGGTGCGACGCGCCTTGATGCCCTGGCGGATCCAGACTTCTTCCTGGGCCAGTTTTTTATCGAACAGCGCGTTGGCGGTTTCTTCAGCGGCCAGTGTGGCCTCTTTGTGCACGAGGAAGCTGGCGTAATCGCCGTTCCAGTCGATCAAGCCGCCGCGATCCAGTTCCAGGATACGGGTTGCAAGGTTCTGCAGGAATGAACGGTCGTGCGTGATGAACAGTACGGCGCCCTGGAAATCCTTCAGCGCTTCTTCAAGCCAGGCGATGGCACCGATGTCCAGGTGGTTGGTCGGTTCGTCGAGCAGCAGCAGGTCCGGTTCGGAAACCAGCGCCTGAGCCAACAGGACGCGACGACGCCAGCCGCCGGACAATTCGGCGAGGGTCTTGTCGGCAGGCAACTGCAGACGGCTCAAGGTGCTGTCGACCAGTTGCTGCAAGCGCCAGCCATCTCGGGCTTCGAGGTCGTGCTGGACGTGCATCAGCTTGTCCAGATCGGCGTCAGTGACGATGTTCTGGCTCAGATGGTGATATTCGGCAAGCAACGCACCAACGCCGTCGAGGCCTTCGGCGACCACGTCGAACACGGTCCGCTCGTCGGCTACCGGCAATTCTTGCGGCAATTCACCAATCTTGAGGCCAGGTGCGCGCCAAACGGAGCCATCGTCGGGCTTCTGGTCGCCCTTGACGAGCTTCATCATGCTGGACTTGCCAGTGCCGTTGCGGCCGATGATGCACACCCGCTCACCACGGGCGATCTGCCAGGACACCTTGTCCAACAACGGCATAGCGCCGAAAGCAAGGGACACATCGCTGAATTTGAGCAGGGTCATGAGCTTCTCCAAAAACCGGGCGCGCATTCTACCTGACTTGAGGCTACAGAAGGCCGGCAATTTCAATGTCGAAGCACTCTGCACAACAATTGTTGCGAACTTATGCTGGCATGTCGGCAAAGCTTTCACCCGCTGCTGGCAAAAGGCTAAGCTACATATAATTAGGTGCCGGTCTTACCAGCACTTGTCATGATTTTTCTGCCCGGATGTCTCATGCGCAGTCGCCTTTTCAGTCTTTTTTCGTGTTTGCTTCTTACAGCCGCTGCCGTTCAATCCGCCCAGGCGGTAGACCTGTCTACCCAACGCCAGTATTACGACGAAGCCAAGCGTGCCTTGGCCAAGGGCGATTCCGGCCCCTATTTCCGTTATAGCCAGGCGCTCAGCGATTATCCGCTGACCCCCTACCTGGCTTATGACGAACTGACCGCGCGGCTGAAAACCGCAAACAATGCCGAAATCGAGAACTTCCTCGCCGAACATGGTGACCTGCCTCAAGCCAACTGGATGAAATTGCGCTGGTTGCGCTGGCTGGCCGAACGCGGCGATTGGGAAACGTTCGTCAAATATTATGACCCCAAGCTCAATTTCACCGAACTGGACTGCCTGAACGCGCAGTATCAGATCAGCCATAACCGTAAGACCGAAGGTTACGCCAACGCCGACAAACTCTGGCTGAGCGGCAAAACCCGCCCCGAGGCATGCGATGCAGTGTTCGGCATGTGGGCCGCCGATGGTCAACTGACTGAACAGAAACGCTGGGAACGCACCAAGCTCGCCGCCCAGGCCGGCAACTACCCGCTGGCCAACAGCCTGATCAATGGCCTGACGACCCTCGCCCCGCGCGGTCGCCTGCTGGTGGATGTGGCGCAGAAACCCGAACTGCTGAATCAGCCGTCGCGCTTTACCCCGGCCGATGAGCCGATGTCCGACATCGTCAGCCTTGGCCTGCGCCGCCTGGCCCGTCAGGATCCGGACAGGGCCATGGCCCTGCTCGACGGCTACGCCAGCAGCATGCACTTCTCCCGGGACGAAAAAGTCGCGATCGCCCGGGAAATCGGGCTGACCCTCGCTCGACGTTTCGACAGTCGCGCGCTGGACGTGATGACCAAATACGACCCGGAGCTGCGGGACAACACCGTTTCGGAATGGCGCTTGCGCCTGCTGTTGCGTCTGGCCCGTTGGGACGACGCCTATCAGTTGACCCGCCGCCTGCCTCAGGACCTGGCCACCACCAACCGCTGGCGTTATTGGCAGGCTCGCACCCTGGAGTTGGCGCAGCCACAGAATCCGCAAGCGCAAACGCTTTACAAGGGCCTGGCTCGCGAACGCGACTTCTACGGCTTCCTGGCGGCCGATCGCTCGCAGTCTCCCTATTCGCTGATCAACAAACCGCTGATGCTCAGCCAGGCGCTGATCAACAAGGTACGCAATACCCCCGGTGTGCGCCGCGCGCTGGAGTTCCATGCACGCGGGCAGATCGTCGACGGCCGACGCGAGTGGTACCACGTCAGCCGGCACTTCAGCCGTGATGAAATGGTTGCCCAGGCGAAACTGGCTTACGACCTGAAGTGGTATTTCCCGGCGATCCGCACCATCAGTCAGGCGCAGTACTGGGACGACCTGGACATCCGCTTCCCGATGGCTCACCGCGATACCCTGGTGCGTGAAGCCAAGGTCCGTGGCCTGCACTCGAGCTGGGTGTTCGCGATCACTCGTCAGGAAAGCGCCTTCATGGACGACGCCCGTTCCGGCGTTGGCGCCAGCGGCCTGATGCAACTGATGCCCGGCACCGCCAAGGAAACCGCGCGCAAGTTCAGCATTCCCCTGGCCTCGCCGCAGCAAGTGCTCGATCCGGACAAGAATATCCAGCTCGGCGCCGCTTATCTGAGCCAGGTCCATAGCCAGTTCAACGGCAACCGCGTGCTCGCCTCCGCTGCCTACAACGCCGGCCCCGGCCGCGTGCGTCAATGGCTGCGCGGCGCCGACCACCTGAGCTTCGATGTGTGGGTGGAAAGCATCCCGTTCGACGAAACCCGCCAGTACGTGCAGAACGTGCTGTCGTATTCGGTGATCTACGGCCAGAAGCTCAATTCACCGCAGCCGCTGGTGGATTGGCATGAACGTTACTTTGACGATCAATGAGCCTGCTTTGAAACGCTGACAAAAATGCCCGCATCGATTGATGCGGGCTTTTTTTATGGTGCTCGACTTGGTCGGTTACTTATTCGGTTACTTGGTCGGTTGGGGCATGGAGCCCATCACTAAACTGCAACGCAGCCAATCGCGCATACAACGCATTGCTCGCAATCAACTCCTGATGCGTCCCCACCGCCACCAGTTTCCCTTGGTCCATCACCGCGATTCGGTCAGCGTTTTTCCCTGTCGCCAGTCGATGGGCGATGACCAGTGTGGTGCGGTTTTTCATCAGGCTGGGCAGGGCTTGCTGGATCAGGTGCTCGCTCTGGGCGTCGAGGGCGCTGGTGGCTTCGTCGAGCAACAGGATCGGCGCGTCCACCAGCAGCGCCCGGGCGATCGCCAGGCGTTGGCGTTGACCGCCGGACAAACCGAGACCCGCGTCGCCGAGGTGGGTCTGGTAGCCGTTGGGCATTTGCTCGATGAAGTCGTGGGCGTAGGCAATTTTGGCGGCTTCCTGGACTTGGGCCAAAGTCGCCGTCGGGTGGCCGTAGCGAATGTTCTCTTCGATGCTGCCGAAGAACAGCGCCGGGGTTTGCGAGACGAGGGCGAAGCAGCGACGCAGGTCCAGAGGGTCGAGTTGGGTCAGCGGCACACCGTCCAGCAGGATGCGTCCTTCAGCGGGGTCGTAAAAGCGCAACAGCAGGTCATACACCGTCGATTTGCCGGCACCTGACGGCCCGACCAGAGCGAGGGTTTCGCCGGCATTGATCGTCAGACTCAAACCATCGACGGCATAGCTCTCAGGACGCGACGGGTAGGAAAAGCGCACATCTTGCAGCACCAGATCGCCCTTCACCCGTTCAGGCAGGGTCACCAGCCCATGGGTCGGTGGCTGGATGATGTTTTCCGAACGCAACAGCTCGGCAATCCGCTCCGCAGCCCCTGCTGCTCGCTGCAGTTCGCCGATCACTTCACTCAATGTGCCGAAGGCGCCACCGACGATCAGGCTGTAAAAGACGAACGCTGCCAACTCACCCGCGGAAATCCGCCCGGCAATGACGTCCATTCCGCCGACCCAGAGCATCACCCCGACCGCGCCCAACACCAGCAGGATCACCAGGGTGATCAACCAGGCTCGCTGGAAAATGCGTTTGCGGGCGGTATTGAAAGCCTCTTCCACGGTCGCGGCAAAACGCTGCTCGTCCTGCACCTGATGGTTGTAGGCCTGCACGGTTTTGATCTGACTCAGGGTTTCGGACACATAACTGCCGATATCGGCAACCCGATCCTGGCTCTGGCGCGACAGGGTGCGTACCCGGCGGCCAAAAATCAGGATCGGCGCGACCACCAACGGCAATGCGACCACTACGATGCTGGTCAGCTTGGGGTTGGTGATAAACAACAAGACAATCCCGCCGATCACCATCAGCCCGTTGCGCAGGAACAGCGATAGCGAAGAGCCGATCACCGATTGCAGCAGCGTGGTGTCGGCAGTCAGTCGTGACTGGATCTCGGAGCTGCGGTTGTCTTCATAAAAACCCGGATGCAGATAGACCAGGTGGTTGAACACCCGACGGCGAATGTCCGCGACAACGCGCTCGCCAATCCACGACACCAGGTAAAAGCGCACAAAGGTGCCGATCGCCAGACCGATCACCAGCAACATGAACAGGCCGATGGATTGATTGAGCAAATGCGTCGACTGGGTCATGAAAMCCTGATCCACCAATAGGCGAATCCCCTGCCCCATGGACAAGGTGATGCCGGCAGTGACAATCAACGCCAGCAAGGCGCCGAAGGCCGGCCAGCGATAAGGCGTGATGAAACGGCTGGCCAGGCGAATGGCGCGGCGGTGACGGGCAGAAAGCATGAAGATCATCCGAAGGCGTAACCCATGGTTTGACCCGATCAAGCCTACACTGCTCAATCGGATTGAACGCTGTAAATCACAATGAGTCGGGTTAATTATGACCGCCTAGACTAGTGGCTAGAGAATATTGGTCTAAAGTCCGGGTGGAAACATCAGGGTATTTCTGATGGACTGAAGAGGCCGACCTGAAAGATCGCAGGGAATTGTCACAGCCCGGTCACCTGGCGGTTTTACAGTAAGCGCACAACCTGATGAGGAGACAGGCCATGTCCTTGCAAAACAGCAGCGATGACAAGATTCAAGTGATCCGCACACAGCCAGACCAGTCTCTGGGTTGCTCGATTATCGATGAGGATGGGCGTGAAGTACCGATCACTGAAAGCATGATCCAGGACGCTTGTCGCGAACTGGAAAAGCGATTGGTCAAGCCTGCCGAACAAAAGTGATATAGCCACCGTCTTCTTGACCCGGCCCTGTTGGCCGGGTTTTTTATGGGTGCCTGTTTTGTGTGGCTTTTGTAGGGATCCGGTCAGTTTGCTAGGCCGAGGTTGCGCCTAAGGCCGCCACGATCTGCTGCAACGCCGGCGAATCCCCTTCAATTCGCACTTTCAACCCATCGATCTCACGCCGCAGCGGGTAATGCTTGCGCAGCCCATCGAACGCCGCACGCTGTTCACTCACATTGCCTACGAGGCTGCGACGGAAATCCGCGTCATCACGGCGCGGGTCGTACACGCCACGGCACAACATCGCCAGCGCCCAGGCCGGATCGGTATCAGTATTCAACGTAACAGCCGACAGCCATGGCGCTGGCAGCAAATCGTTCAGGCTGACCTGTTCCGGTTGCCCAAGAAATTTGCAAAACGCCTGATAGATCTGCGCCGTCCCGCGCTGTTTGCCGTCGAGGCTGTAGCCGGCAATGTGCGGCGTCGCGATGACACACAACTCCGCCAGCGCTACATCGACTTCAGGCTCAGCCTCCCAGACATCCAGCACCGCTTGCAGATCTTCACGTTGCAACAGCACCTGACGCAGGGCGGCGTTGTCGATCACCGGGCCACGACTTGCGTTGATCAGCCAGGTGCCGGGTTTGAGTTGGTTCAAACGGTTTTTATCGAACAGATGCCAGGTTGCCTGAGGGCCTTGCTTGTCCAGCGGCGTATGCAGGCTGATGACATCGCATTGCTCGATGATCTGCTCGAGACTGACGTAATCGCCCCCTTCAGCGGCTTGCCGTGGCGGATCGCAAACCAGCACATTCCAGCCCAGGCCTTGCAGAACCTTGACCAGCCGCCCGCCCACCTCGCCGGCGCCGACCACGCCGTAAGTGCGCTGAGCCAGGTCGACCCCTTCGATTTCGGCCAGGGTCAGCAGACTCCCCAGCACGTAATCGACCACACCCCGGGCATTGCAGCCTGGCGCACTGGACCAGGTGATGCCGGCCTGCTGAAAGTAGTCCAGGTCCAAATGATCGGTGCCGATGGTGCACGTGCCGACAAAGCGCACGTTGCTGCCTTCGAGCAATGCACGGTTGACGTTGGTCACTGAGCGCACCAGCAGTACATCAGCCTGCTCGACGGTGGCGCGRTCGATGGAACGTCCCGGCACTCGGCGGATTTCACCGAAACCTTCGAAGAAGGCATCGAGCAACGGGATATTTTCGTCGGCAACAATCAACATGGCAGGCTCCTTTGGCGGACCGGCAGTTTAGGCGCAGATGGAGGTGATGGGCCAGCAGGTATTAAGCACCTTAGTCGCCCCCCTGTGGCGAGGGAGCTTGCTCCCGTCCGGCTGCAAAGCAGTCGCAAAGACTGATGCCGCGGTGTGTCTGAAGGAACTGGACAGCTGCTTTTGGGGCTGCTGCGCAGCCCAGCGGGAGCAAGCTCCCTCGCCACAGGGAGTGGGGGATGCCTGTAAAACCGATTACAAATCCGCAACACAGGA
This sequence comes from Pseudomonas sp. 05N433, assembly GCF_056396925.1. Lineage (NCBI taxonomy): Bacteria > Pseudomonadati > Pseudomonadota > Gammaproteobacteria > Pseudomonadales > Pseudomonadaceae > Pseudomonas > Pseudomonas sp. 05N433. Next base: position 76,934 of record NZ_JBFTML010000004.1, read on the forward strand.
TTTTTCCTGACCATTGCGTCAAGGCGTAGAATGCGCCGCCTCGCGCATCAAAATCCTTTGGACGTTTCGCCTTGAATTCCGTGACTGACCCCACCGCCGCTATTTCCCTCAACCGCCCGGCCCGGGTTCGCCTGGAGCTGAAAAACCTGCTCGGCCTGGCGTTGCCGATCATGATCGCGCAACTGGCGACCACCGCCATGGGCTTCGTCGATGCGGTGATGGCGGGACGGGTCGGGCCTCGCGATCTTGCGGCCGTCGCGCTGGGCAACTCGATCTGGGTGCCGGTGTTTCTGTTGATGACCGGTACGCTGCTGGCCACCACCCCGAAAGTCGCTCAGCGCTTCGGTGCCGGCACTCACAGCGAGATTGGCCCGATCGTGCGTCAGGCCTTGTGGTTGGCGCTGGTGGTGGGTTTGATGGCGACCGGCCTACTGTTCAGCGCCGAACCGATCCTGCATTTCATGAAGGTCGATCCCGAGCTGATCGGCCCGTGCATGCAGTACCTGCACGGCATCGCCAGCGGCCTGCCCGCCGTCGCGTTCTATCACGTATTGCGCTGTTTCAGTGATGGCCTGGGTCGCACGCGTCCGGCCATGGTCCTTGGTTTGTGCGGGCTCGCGCTGAATATTCCGCTCAATTACATTTTCATCTATGGCCACTTTGGTGTGCCGGCGATGGGCGGTGTCGGCTGCGGCTGGGCCACGGCAATCGTGATGTGGGTGATGGCGCTGGGGATGGCCGGCTGGGAACGGTGGGCGCCGGCCTATCAGTCGAGCCAGTTGTTCAGCCGACTCGACTGGCCCCAGTGGGCGGTGATCAAACGCTTGCTGGGCATCGGCCTGCCGATCGGCATCGCCGTTTTCGCCGAGTCGAGCATCTTTGCGGTGATCGCCCTGCTGATCGGCAGCCTCGGCGCCACTGTGGTCGCCGGGCACCAGATCGCCCTGAATTTCAGCTCACTGGTGTTCATGATCCCCTACTCCCTGGGCATGGCCGTGACCGTGCGGGTCGGCCAGGCACTGGGCCGCGAAGAACCACGCGAAGCACGCTTCGCCGCCGGAGTCGGCATGGGCACGGCACTGGCTTATGCGTGTATTTCCGCAAGCATGATGCTGTTGCTGCGTGAACCCATCGCCGCGATCTACACCGCCGACCCGACGGTGATTCACGTGGCCGCGATGCTGATTGTGTACTCGGCGCTGTTCCAGTTTTCCGATGCGATCCAGGTGACGGCGGCCGGTGCACTGCGCGGCTATCAAGACACGCGAGTGACGATGATCCTGACGCTGTTCGCTTATTGGGGCATCGGTTTGCCGGTGGGTTACGCCTTGGGCCTGACCGATTGGTTCGGCGCGCCGAGCGGCCCGAGCGGGCTGTGGCAGGGTTTGATCGTCGGTTTGAGTTGCGCGGCGCTGATGCTGTCGATCCGCCTGGCGCGCAGCGCACGCAAGCGGATCCGCACCAGCCGTTCGGCCGGTTAAGCGAGCGCAAAAAAAGGGCCTGCACATGCAGGCCTTTTTTGTGCCCGTTAAGCGAGCTTCTTGCGGATCCAGTACAGGTAGGTGCCTGCCTCTTCGTGCTGCGCCACCAACTCGTGGTCGAGGAACACGCAGAACTTGGGAATGTCGCGACGGGTCGACGGGTCAGTGGCGATCACCTTCAGCAGGCCGCCAGGCACCAGGTCACGGATGTGCTGGTGCAGCATCATCACCGGTTCCGGGCAATTGAGGCCGGTGGCATCGAGGGTGCCGTCAACCGGCGTATCGATCATTTCACTCATGGTTTACTCCTGAAACTTGCCGGCATTGTCGCGCATTGCCGGGTGTTCGGTCACCTATGGGAGCGGGACCGTATGAATCAGCGGGATTTCGGTTTTTTCACGTCAAGCCGGCGCAAATGGCAGGTCACTTCTTCACGGTCGTGATACAGCTGCTTGCAGCCGATTTCAACCCGAATGCCCCGCGCCTTGAACCCCTCGGCAATACGCTCCAGCAAGCGCTTCACTTCGGCATAACGCTGTTTCATCGGCAGCTTGAGGTTGACCACCGCTTCCCGGCAATGCCCCTCGCCAATCCATTCTTCCAGCATCGCCGCGTTACGCGCCGGCTTCTCGACGATGTCGCAGACCATCCAGTCCACCGGCTGTTTGGGCTTGAAGGTGAAACCGTCGGCCATCAAGTGCTGCACCAGACCGGTATCCATCAGGCTTTCGGCCATCGGGCCGTTGTCGATGGCGGTCACCAGCATGCCGCGGTTGACCAGTTGCCAGGTCCAGCCGCCAGGGGCGGCGCCGAGGTCGACACCGGTCATGTCGCTGTGCAGACGCTCATCCCACTGGTCGCGGGGAATGAAGTGATGCCACGCCTCTTCCAGCTTCAACGTCGAACGGCTCGGCGCTTCACGGGGGAACTTCAGGCGCGGAATGCCCATCGGCCACATCGCCGAGTTGTTCGACTCCGCCAGCCCCATGAACACTTCGCGGCCGCTCTTGAAGGTCAGCAGCAGGCGCGGCTTGTTGGGGTCTTCCACCAGTTTGCCGGCCGCCATCAACGCCTTGCGCAGGTGCACTTCAAACTTCTTGCAGAAGTTCGACAGCTCTTTGCCATCGTTGGTGTCGACCATTTCCAGCCACAGTCTGCCGCACAGCGGGAAGTCCGCCATGTGGGCGAGGATCACGCTGATGCGGTCGGTTTCCGGCAGATCAATAAAGATCCCACGGGCCCACTGGCGCGGGAAGATCAGGTCGGCGAAACGCTGGCCACGCATCAGGCGTTCGGCGCCGTCTTCTTCGGTGCAGATGAATTCGGCATAGGCGCTGGCGGTTTTGGCCTTGGCATAACCGGCCACGTTCAGCCGCGCGGCATGTTCGGAAATCTCGGAACAGACTTCGCCTTCGAAGCCCGGTCGGCAATGCATAAAGAGGGTGTTCATTCTTACTCCTGGGCAGTTGGCGGAAAAATTGCGCCACTGCGCGATGCCCAGGCTTGCGTTGAAGCAAAGCCTGTCACGAAAACCGGCGCATGATAGCCGAGTTCGGAACCTTGGACTTGCCCTTAGGGTCCAGTTATTAGCCTTAAGCACCAAACAGGACTAGGTTTAAACCTCTGCCCTTCCCTCCGTCCGTAGCCGTGCGGACTTAAAGGAGTCATTTCAATGCCGTCCCTCGATAGCCTGAAAACCCTTAAAACCTTACAAGTCGACGACAAGACCTACCACTATTTCAGCCTGCGCGAAGCCGCCAAGAGCCTGGGTGACCTCGACAAGCTGCCCATGTCGTTGAAAGTGCTGCTGGAAAACCTGCTGCGCTGGGAGGACGAGAAAACCGTCACCGGCGCCGACCTCAAGGCGATTGCCGCCTGGCTCAAGGAGCGTCGCTCCGACCGCGAAATCCAATACCGCCCCGCGCGGGTATTGATGCAGGACTTTACCGGCGTCCCGGCCGTGGTCGACCTGGCCGCCATGCGCGCCGCCATGGCCAAGGCCGGTGGCGACCCACAGCGCATCAATCCGCTGTCGCCGGTGGACCTGGTGATCGACCACTCGGTGATGGTCGACAAGTTCGCCAGCTCAAGCGCCTTCGAACAGAACGTCGACATCGAAATGCAGCGCAACCACGAGCGGTACGCCTTCCTGCGCTGGGGTCAGAGCGCCTTCGCCAACTTCAGCGTGGTGCCGCCGGGCACCGGTATCTGTCACCAGGTCAACCTTGAATACCTAGGACGCACGGTCTGGACCAAGGATGAGGACGGCCGCACCTATGCTTTCCCCGACACCCTGGTCGGCACTGACTCCCACACCACCATGATCAACGGCCTCGGCGTACTCGGCTGGGGCGTCGGCGGGATCGAAGCGGAAGCGGCGATGCTGGGCCAACCGGTGTCGATGCTGATTCCGGAAGTGATCGGCTTCAAACTCACTGGCAAGCTCAAGGAAGGCATCACCGCCACCGACCTGGTGCTGACCGTCACCCAGATGCTGCGCAAGAAAGGCGTGGTCGGCAAATTCGTCGAGTTCTACGGCGACGGCCTCGCCGACCTGCCGCTGGCCGACCGCGCGACCATTGCGAACATGGCTCCGGAATACGGCGCCACCTGCGGCTTCTTCCCGGTGGACGAGGTGACCCTGGAGTACCTGCGCCTGTCCGGCCGTACCTCGGAAACCGTGAAACTGGTGGAGGCCTACAGCAAGACCCAGGGCCTGTGGCGCCTGCCCGGCAAGGAGCCGGTGTTCACCGACAGCCTGGCCCTGGACATGGGCAGCGTCGAGGCCAGCCTCGCCGGACCGAAACGCCCACAAGACCGCGTCTCGTTGCCGAATGTGGCGCAAGCGTTCACTGACTTTCTCGGCCTGCAAATCAAACCGACCAGCAAGGAAGAAGGTCGCCTCGAAAGTGAGGGCGGCGGTGGCGTCGCGGTAGGCAACGCCGATCTGATCGGTGAAGCGGACTACGCCCACGAAGGCCATACGCATCGGCTGAAAAACGGTGCGGTGGTGATTGCCGCGATCACCTCCTGCACCAACACCTCCAATCCCAGTGTGATGATGGCAGCCGGACTGGTGGCGAAAAAAGCCGTGGAAAAAGGCCTCAAGCGCAAACCCTGGGTCAAGAGTTCCCTGGCCCCCGGTTCGAAAGTGGTCACCGACTATTACAAGGCAGCCGGTCTGACCCAATACCTCGACCAACTCGGTTTTGCCCTGGTCGGTTATGGCTGCACCACCTGCATCGGCAACTCCGGGCCGTTGCCGGAGCCGATTGAAAAAGCCATCCAGAAAGCCGACCTGACCGTCGCCTCGGTGCTGTCGGGCAACCGCAACTTCGAAGGCCGCGTGCATCCGCTGGTGAAAACCAACTGGCTGGCCTCCCCGCCCCTGGTCGTCGCCTACGCGCTGGCCGGCACGGTGCGCATCGACATCAGCAGCGAGCCCTTGGGAAACGACAAGGACGGCCACCCGGTTTACCTGCGAGACATCTGGCCGAGCACCAAGGAAATCGCCGACGCGGTAACTCAGGTGAACACCGCAATGTTCCACAAGGAGTACGCCGAAGTGTTCGCCGGCGACGAGCAGTGGCAAGCCATCGAAGTGCCGCAGGCAGCGACTTATGTCTGGAACAACGATTCGACGTATATCCAGCACCCGCCCTTCTTCGATGACATTGGCGGCCCTGCGCCAGTGGTCAAGGATGTCGAAGGGGCGAAAGTCCTCGCGCTGCTCGGCGATTCGGTAACCACCGACCACATCTCCCCCGCCGGCAACATCAAGACCGACAGCCCTGCCGGCCGTTACCTGCGCGAACAAGGGGTGGAACCACGGGACTTCAACTCCTACGGCTCGCGTCGCGGTAACCACGAAGTGATGATGCGCGGCACCTTCGCCAACATCCGCATTCGCAACGAAATGCTCGGTGGTGAAGAAGGCGGCAACACGATTTACATTCCGACCGGGGAAAAACTGCCGATCTACGACGCGGCCATGCGTTACCAGGCATCGGGCACGCCGCTGGTGGTGATCGCCGGGCAAGAATACGGCACTGGATCGAGCCGTGACTGGGCGGCCAAGGGCACCAACCTGCTGGGGGTCAAAGCCGTCATCGCAGAAAGCTTCGAGCGGATTCACCGTTCAAATCTGGTGGGCATGGGCGTGTTGCCGCTGCAGTTCAAGCTGGATCAGAACCGCAAGAGCCTGAACCTCACTGGCAAGGAAACCCTGGACATTCTTGGCCTGACGGGCGTCGAACTGACTCCGCGGATGAACCTGACGCTGGTCATCACCCGTGAAGACGGCAGCCAGGAGAAGGTCGAGGTATTGTGCCGGATCGATACCCTGAACGAAGTGGAGTACTTCAAGGCCGGAGGGATTTTGCATTACGTGTTGCGGCAGTTGATTGCCTCGTAACGCCTCCGCCGACAACGACACCGCCTTCGGGCGGTGTTTTTGTTTGGGCGGTGTATGTCTCTATAATTGCGCGCCCCAAGAAAACAGGCACCTCCGCCCTCAAGGACTTCAAATGATCGCTCTGCCATGGATCTATCTGGCACTTCTCTCGCTCGGCTACAGCCTGGCTTTGATCTACGGCCATCTCGGCTGGCTGGCTGCCATTTCTTTCGGGTTACTGCTGATCGCCGGTTTCGCCGTTCGCCAACAACAGATCCCCCTCGGCCGCTACCTCGGCCACGGCTTGTTCATCGTCTTGGCGGTGGCGCTGGCGACACACTGGCTTCCCGGTTTCTACAACGGTCGCGCTATCGATCCCCTGCGTTTCACCGACGATGCCGTGCGGTTCGCCATGTACCTGAATCAGGACAAACCCCTGATCGGCTTCTGGCTGTTACTGGTCTGCCCATGGATTGTCGGCCGGCGCTCCCTGCGCCTGTCGGTGTATGCCACCGCCCTCGCCCTGACCGTGAGTGCCGTACTGGCTCTGGGTGGTGCGCTATTGCTGGGGGTGATCAGTTGGGCACCGAAATGGCCGGATCAGGCCTGGCTGTGGATGCTGAACAATCTGTTGCTGGTGACGCTGGTGGAAGAAGCGCTGTTTCGCGGCTACATCCAGGGCGGTCTGAGCCGGCAGTTTAAACACCTGCCTTATGGTGAAAGCCTCGCGCTGGTGCTCGCATCATTGCTATTTGGCCTCGTTCATCTGGGCGCTGGCTGGCAATGGGTGTTGCTGGCCAGCCTGGCCGGTGTCGGCTATGGCCTGGCCTACCGCTTCGGTGGGCTGGGTGCGGCCATCGCCACCCAGTTTGGTTTGAATCTGCTGCATTTCGGCTTGTTCACGTATCCGATGCTCGCGGGATGATGACGCAGCGGTCGTTTTGCGACGCGTTACTGATTTATTGAAAAAAAACTTCAATAAATGCCCAACGATGCCGATACACCATCAAAGCCTTGCGGATTGAAAAAGCCATGCGTAACAACCAGTCCATTACACAACGCGAACGGACCTTCCCGGCGCAGCAACGGTTGATTTCCACCACCGATGCCAAGGGCATGATCACCTACTGCAACGATGCTTTCGTCGAAATCAGCGGGTTTTCGCGTGAAGAACTGATCCGTGCGCCGCATAACCTGGTTCGTCATCCCGACGTCCCGTCTGCGGTGTTCGCGCACATGTGGGGCACACTGAAACAAGGCTTGCCATGGATGGGCATTGTCAAGAATCGCTGCAAGACCGGTGACCACTACTGGGTTAACGCCTATGTCACACCGGTGTTCGAAGGCAATCAGGTGATCGGTTACGAGTCGGTGCGGGTCAAGCCCACCGCCGAGCAGATCCGCCGTGCCGAAGCGCTCTACCAACGCATCAATCAGGGCAAGTCAGCCGTTCCTCAAAGGGATAAGTGGTTGCCGGTGCTTCAGGACTGGCTGCCGTTCATTCTGGTCAGCCAGTTGAGCTTCATGATCGGCGCCACCCTGACGTCGCAATGGGGCTTCGCCCTCGCCGCCGGTCTTTCGGTGCCGTTGGGCTTGATGGGCTTGAGCTGGCAACAGCGCGGCATCAAGCGCTTGCTGCGCCTGGCCGAACAGACCACGTCCGACCCGCTGATCGCGCAGATGTACACCGACAGCCGCGGTGCCCAGGCACGCTTGGAAATGTCCATTCTCAGCCAGGAAGCTCGCCTGAAAACCTGCCTGACGCGCCTGCAAGACACCGCCGAGCATCTGAACGAACAAGCGAAACAGTCCGACACGCTGGCCCATAACAGCTCCACCGGCCTGGAACGTCAGCGCGTCGAAACCGAGCAAGTGGCGACCGCCGTCAATCAGATGGCCGCTACCACTCAGGAAGTCGCCAGTCACGTGCAGCGCACCGCCGACGCCACTCAGGAAGCCAATCGCCTGACCGGTCGCGGTCGCGACATCGCAGGTGAAACCCGCGAAGCCATTCAACGCCTGTCGGTGGTGGTCGGTGAAACCGGTCTGACGGTCACTCAACTGGCCAAGGACAGCGACGAAATCGGTGGCGTGGTCGATGTGATCAAAGGCATTGCCGACCAGACCAACCTGCTCGCCTTGAACGCTGCGATCGAAGCCGCCCGTGCTGGTGAGATGGGCCGTGGTTTTGCGGTGGTGGCCGACGAAGTGCGCCAATTGGCGCAGCGCACCAGCGAATCCACCGGGCAGATCCACGCCCTGATCGCCAAGCTGCAACAAACCGCCAGCACGGCGGTGCAAACCATGGAGGCCGGCCATCGCCAGGCTGAAGAAGGTGTGGCGCGGGTATTGGAAGCGGATCAGGCGCTGGTGGGCATCAGCGAAGCGGTAGCCCACATCACCGACATGACCACCCAAATCGCTGCCGCGACCGAAGAGCAAAGTTCGGTGGCCGAAGAAATCAGCCGCAACATCAGCAACATCTCGCAACTGGCTGATCAGACCTCGGAACAGGCACAGAACTCGGCGCTACTGAGTGAAGAACTGACCAAGACGGCGAATACCCAGTATTCGTTGGTGGAGCGGTTTAACCGCTGACAACAAAGTCAAAAGATCGCAGGCTGCGCCGGCTCCTACATTTGAACGGCGTACACCCCGTAGGAGCTGCCGAAGGCTGCGATCTTTTGATCTTGCTTCTCACAAAAATCCGGCGACCTTCTTCGCTGTCGCGTCCAAATGCTGCTCATGCGTAAACCCTGAAGCCTTCAACGGCTTCAAATCATGATCCGCCGCCTCAAGCCAGAACACCTCGATACCCGGCGCCAACGTATAAGCCTCAACGGCCTCACGATTGCCCAGCGCATCGCGCTCACCCTGCACAATCAACGTCCGTGTCTTTAGCGCAGCCAAATGCTCAACCCGAGGTTTCTCCGGTTTGCCGACGGCATAAAACGGATAACCGAGGCACACCAGCGCATCCGCTTCCAGCTCATCGGCCAAAAGACTGGCCATCCGCCCGCCCATGGACTTGCCGCCAATGGCCAGACGCCCAGTGACATGGCGTCGCACCACGGCGTACACCTCGCGCCAGCACTCCAGCAGTTTCGGCGCCGGGTTCGGTGGGCGCTTGCCGCCGTCCACTCGCCGTTGGGCCATGTACGGAAACTCGAAGCGCAGCACGTTGACGCCTTGCGTGGCAAGGCGCGCAGCCATGTCGCTCATCCAGCCGCTGTCCATCGGCGCACCGGCGCCATGGGCGAGAATCAGTGTCGCCGAGGCCGGCACCGAGGCGGCATTCCACAACCATCCGTGATCCCGCACGCACTGCGCCCATTGATCCCCGTCAATACTGGCCTTGTGCTGTTTGTCCATGCTTGCCTCGCTTTTAGTCTGCCTATAACTCCAGGCGAAGGGAGCGTCTGCCTTGCGCGGTTTACTCGCAAAGACGGGCCCTCACTTCGGCTGAACCGTGGATGGGGAACCATGAACACTTCTATCAGTACCGCCTACAACTACAAGGTGGTCCGCCAATTCGCCATTATGACGGTGGTGTGGGGCATCGTCGGCATGGGGCTCGGGGTTTTTCTCGCCGCCCAGTTGGTCTGGCCCGAACTCAACTTCAATCTGCCATGGACCAGTTTCGGCCGGTTGCGCCCGCTGCACACCAACGCGGTGATCTTCGCCTTCGGCGGCTGTGCGTTGTTCGCCAGTTCGTTCTACTCGGTACAGCGTACCTGCCAGACTCGATTGTTTGCGCCGAAAATCGCCGCGTTCTGCTTCTGGGGCTGGCAACTGGTGATCCTGTTGGCGGCGATCAGCCTGCCGCTGGGTTACACCAGCTCCAAGGAATACGCCGAACTGGAATGGCCGATCGACATCCTGATCACCATCGTCTGGGTGGCTTACGCCATCGTGTTCTTCGGCACGATCATGCAACGCAAGACCAAGCACATCTATGTCGGTAACTGGTTCTTCGGTGGATTCATCATCACCGTGGCAATCCTGCACATCGTCAACAACCTGGAATTGCCGGTGAGTCTGACCAAGTCCTACTCGCTGTACTCCGGTGCGACCGATGCCATGGTGCAGTGGTGGTACGGCCACAACGCCGTAGGCTTTTTCCTCACCGCCGGTTTCCTCGGGATGATGTACTACTTCGTGCCGAAACAGGCCGAACGCCCGGTGTATTCCTATCGCTTGTCGATCGTGCACTTCTGGGCGCTGATCACCCTGTACATCTGGGCCGGTCCCCACCACTTGCACTACACCGCGCTGCCAGACTGGGCACAGTCGTTGGGCATGGTGATGTCGCTGATCCTGCTGGCGCCGAGCTGGGGCGGGATGATCAACGGCATGATGACCCTGTCGGGTGCCTGGCATAAGTTGCGCAGCGACCCGATCCTGCGCTTCCTCGTGGTGTCCCTGGCGTTCTACGGCATGTCGACCTTCGAAGGGCCGATGATGGCGATCAAGACGAAACACGCTGACCTACTCCTTCGTCGAAACCCTGGTGGCCAGCCATCCTGGCTTCATCGTGCGACTGGTCGGCGGCGCGATCTTCCTCAGCGGCATGCTGCTGATGGCTTACAACACCTGGCGCACCGTGCGGGCCTCGCAGCCTGCCGAAGCCGTCGCTGCCGCGCAGATCGCCTGAGGAGTCCGTCATGAAACACGAAACAATCGAGAAAAACGTCGGCCTGCTGATGTTGCTGATGGTGTTCGCCGTGAGCATCGGCGGCCTGACCCAGATCGTCCCGCTGTTCTTCCAGGACGTGACCAACAAACCGGTGGAAGGCATGAAGCCCTACACCGCGCTGCAACTGGAAGGTCGCGACATTTACATCCGCGAAGGCTGCGTCGGTTGCCACTCGCAGATGATCCGCCCGTTCCGCGCCGAAACCGAACGCTACGGCCATTACTCGGTGGCCGGGGAAAGCGTGTGGGATCACCCGTTCCTCTGGGGCTCCAAGCGCACCGGGCCGGACTTGGCGCGAGTCGGCGGGCGCTACTCCGAAGACTGGCACCGCGCGCACTTGTACAACCCGCGCAACGTGGTGCCGGAATCGAAGATGCCGGCGTATCCATGGCTGGTGGCCAACCCGCTCGACAGCAGCCACACCGAAACCAAGATCCGCGCCATGCGCACCCTCGGCGTGCCGTACACCGACGAAGACATCGCAGGCTCAGTCGCTTCGCTCAAGGGCAAGACCGAGATGGACGCGCTGGTTGCCTACCTGCAAGTGCTCGGCACTGCCATCAAGAGCAAGAGGTGAGTCATGGTCATTGATATGAGCACAGGCCTGATCCGCGGCCTCGGCACAGTCGTGGTGTTCGTGGCCTTCGTCGGCCTGACACTGTGGGTGTTCAACAGCAAGCGCAATCCGCAATTCGCCGAAGCGCGCCTGCTGCCGTTCGCTGACGAGCCGCAACCCGAAACTACCCAAGAATCTGCAACAACAAGGAGCGCCMGGCCATGACCACCTTCTGGAGTGCGTGGATCTGCGTACTGACCATCGGCAGCCTGATCGGCCTGACCTGGCTGCTGATCGGCACCCGCCGCGGCGAAACCAAGGGCAGCGTCGACCAGACCATGGGCCACAGCTTCGACGGCATCGAGGAGTACGACAACCCGCTGCCGCAGTGGTGGTTCATGCTGTTCGCCGGCACCCTGGTGTTCTCGGTCGGCTACCTGATTCTTTATCCGGGCCTGGGCAACTGGAAAGGCATCCTGCCCGGTTATGAAAACGGCTGGACTGGTGTCCATGAATGGGAAAAGGAGATGAGCAAGGCGGACGCCAGATTCGGGCCGATCTTCGCCAAATTCGCGGCAATGCCGGTGGAAGAAGTAGCGAAAGACCCGCAAGCGCTGAAAATGGGCGGCCGCCTGTTCGCCTCCAACTGCTCGGTGTGTCACGGCTCGGACGCCAAGGGCGCATTCGGCTTCCCCAACCTGGCTGACAGCGATTGGCGCTGGGGCGGCAGTGCCGAGACCATCAAGACCACCATCATGGGTGGCCGGATGGCGGCCATGCCGGCCTGGGGTGAAGTGTTGGGTGAGACCGGGGTGAAGAACGTCGCCGCGTACGTGCGTCACGAATTGGCCGGCCTGCCGCTACCAGCCGACAGTGGTGCCGACGTGCAAGCCGGACAGCAACTGTTCAGCACCACCTGCGTAGCCTGTCATGGGGCAAACGGCCAGGGCACTGAAGCCATGGGCGCGCCGAATCTGACGCACCCGGCCGGTTTTATCTACGGTACCAGCCTGGCGCAACTGCAACAGACTATTCGCCATGGCCGCCAGGGCCATATGCCGGCGCAAAACGAACTGCTGGGCAACGACAAGGTGCAATTGCTGGCCGCTTATGTGTACAGCTTGTCCCACGGAGTCGGCACCGAGCGTTTGCAGGCACAAGGCAAAAACGAATAATTTTTGACCGCTCTGCTGCCGCATTCTGCGGAATGCGGCAGTTCCCTGCCTCTTTGCGACCCATTGTCGCACCCTGCCGTTCCCCTTCCTTTCGGTTCACCAGATTCGGGTCTAAGCTTCCTCGGTGCGGACTGGCATGAGCCGGTTCCAGGTCGATTTTACCCGATGTGTTCGACGATTCTGTTCGATGACAGGCCGCAAAGGCTGGTAGATACCGGCTGTCGCGCAAATTGCCGTCTGTCCCTCGATCGTTGCGTTTGAACACACCCCGTTACATCTGACTTGAACCCCTCGCCTTTTTCATCCGCTGCGACATTTTGTCAGAGGGCAATTTTGTCCTTACGCGGCGCATGGAAAGGCCGCAGAATCAGGTTTTGAAAGCATTGACCCAGGTCATGGCGCGTTGCAATGACCCCCCGCTTTCTCCATACTTGCGGCCGATTTTTACTCCTAATAAAACACCCAAACCGTGGAACCTTAGAATGAGCACAGCAATCAGTCCGACTGCTTATAACTATAAGGTAGTCCGCCAGTTCGCCATCATGACGGTGGTCTGGGGGATCCTTGGCATGGGGCTTGGTGTCTTCATCGCCTCACAGCTCGTATGGCCGGAATTGAACTTCGGTCTGCCGTGGACGACTTTTGGACGCTTACGCCCGTTGCACACCAACCTGGTGATTTTCGCCTTCGGTGGTTGTGCTCTGTTTGCCACTTCTTATTACGTCGTGCAGCGAACCTGCCAAACGCGACTGATCTCCGACAGCCTCGCGGCCTTCACCTTCTGGGGTTGGCAAGCGGTGATCGTCGGCGCGATCGTGACCTTGCCGATGGGTTTCACCACCACCAAGGAATACGCGGAACTGGAATGGCCCCTGGCTATTCTGCTGGCCATCGTCTGGGTCACCTACGGTCTGGTGTTCTTCGGCACCATCGTCAAGCGCAAGACCAAGCACATCTATGTCGGTAACTGGTTCTACGGTGCCTTCATCGTCGTGACCGCGATGCTGCACATCGTCAACCACATGTCGCTACCGGTCAGCCTGTTCAAGTCCTACTCGGCCTACGCGGGTGCGACCGACGCGATGATCCAGTGGTGGTACGGCCACAACGCCGTGGGCTTCTTCCTGACCACCGGTTTCCTGGGGATGATGTACTACTTCGTGCCGAAGCAGGCCGAGCGTCCGATCTACTCCTATCGCCTGTCGATCGTGCACTTCTGGGCGCTGATCACCCTGTACATCTGGGCCGGTCCGCACCACCTGCACTACACCGCACTGCCGGACTGGGCTCAGTCCCTGGGCATGGCGATGTCGATCATCCTGCTGGCTCYGAGCTGGGGCGGCATGATCAACGGCATGATGACCCTGTCGGGCGCCTGGCATAAGCTGCGCACCGACCCGATCCTGCGTTTCCTGGTCGTGTCGCTGGCGTTCTACGGCATGTCGACCTTCGAAGGCCCGATGATGGCCATCAAGACCGTCAACTCGCTCTCGCACTACACCGACTGGACCATCGGCCACGTACACGCCGGCGCCTTGGGCTGGGTAGCGATGATCTCGATCGGCGCCATCTACCACATGATCCCGAAASTSTTCGGCCGYGMRCARATGCACAGCAYCGGCCTGATCAACGCGCACTTCTGGCTCGCKACCATCGGYACCGTGYTGTACATCGCYTCGATGTGGGTCAACGGCATCRCCCAGGGCCTGATGTGGCGTGCAATCAACGACGACGGCACCCTCACCTACTCGTTCGTGGAAGCGCTGCAAGCCAGCCACCCTGGTTTCATCGTTCGTGCCCTGGGCGGCGCGTTCTTTGCCAGCGGCATGCTGTTGATGGCCTACAACGTGTTCCGTACCGTTCGTGCCTCGGACCCGGCTGAAGCTGAAGCCGCCGCCAAGATTGCTGTAGTTGGAGCTCACTGATGAAGCATGAAGCAGTCGAGAAGAATATTGGCCTGCTGGCCTTCTTCATGGTTATCGCCGTCAGCATCGGCGGCCTGACCCAGATCGTYCCSCTGTTTTTCCAGGACGTKACCAACAAGCCGGTCGAGGGCATGAAGCCTCGTACCGCCCTTGAACTGGAAGGCCGCGACATCTACATCGCCAACGGTTGGGTCGGCTGCCACTCGCAGATGATCCGCCCGTTCCGTGCTGAAACCGAACGCTACGGCCACTACTCGGTCGCCGGTGAAAGCGTCTGGGATCACCCGTTCCTGTGGGGTTCCAAGCGTACCGGTCCGGACCTGGCCCGTGTCGGCGGTCGTTACTCCGATGACTGGCAGCGTGCGCACTTGTACAACCCGCGCAACGTGGTGCCCGAGTCGAAAATGCCGGCTTACCCGTTCCTCGTGGAAAACAAGCTCGACGGCAAAGACACCGCCAAGAAAATGGAAGTCTTGCGCACGCTCGGCGTCCCTTACACCGACGAAGACATCGCCGGCGCCAAGGATGCTGTGAAGGGCAAAACCGAAATGGACGCGCTGGTGGCCTATCTGCAAGGCCTGGGCACCATCATCAAAAGCAAACGGTGATTTAGATGGATATCGGGATGATTCGTGGCCTGGGCACCGTTGTTGTGATGGTGGCCTTCATCGGTCTGGCGTTGTGGGTATTCAGCCCCAAGCGCAAGTCGGAGTTTGAAGACGCGACCTTGCTGCCTTTCGCGGATGATCCCGAAGCCATCAAGCACGTCGAGCAAGCTTCTAGGAGTAACAAAGAATGACTACGTTCTGGAGTCTGTACGTCACAGTCCTCAGTCTCGGCACCATCTTCGCCCTGACCTGGCTGCTGCTGTCCACCCGCAAGGGCCAGCGCGCCGAGCAGACCGACGAGACGGTCGGCCACTCCTTCGACGGGATCGAGGAGTACGACAACCCACTGCCGAAATGGTGGTTCATGCTGTTCGTGGGCACCATCATCTTCGCCCTTGGCTATCTGGTCCTGTACCCGGGCCTGGGTAACTGGAAAGGCCTGTTGCCAGGTTACAACTACCTGGATAACGAGAAGCAGACCGCGTTCGCCAACGGCCAGACCGGCTGGACCGGCGTCCACGAGTGGGAAAAGGAAATGGCCAGGTCGGACGCCAAGTTCGGCCCGATCTTCGCCAAGTTCGCTTCCATGCCAATCGAAGAAGTCGCCAAGGACCCGCAAGCCCTGAAGATGGGTGGCCGCCTGTTCGCCTCCAACTGCTCGGTCTGCCACGGTTCCGACGCCAAAGGCGCTTATGGCTTCCCTAACCTGACCGACGCCGACTGGCGCTGGGGCGGTGAAGCGGCAACCATCAAGACCACCATCATGGGCGGCCGTCACGCCGTGATGCCGGCCTGGGCCGAAGTGATCGGCGAACAAGGCGTCAGCGACGTTGCCGCTTACGTGCTGACCAGCCTCGATGGCCGCAAACTGCCGGAGGGCGCCAAGGCTGACCCGGTTGCCGGCCAGAAGCTGTTCGCTGCCAACTGCGTGGCTTGCCACGGTCCGGAAGGCAAAGGCACCCCGGCCATGGGCGCCCCTAACCTGACTCACCCGGCAGCGTTCATCTACGGTTCGAGCTTCGCTCAACTGCAGCAGACCATCCGTTACGGCCGTCAGGGCCAGATGCCTGCGCAGGAACAGCTGCAAGGCAACGACAAGGTTCACCTGCTGGCCGCTTACGTCTACAGCCTCTCTCACGGTGAGAAAGCGCCGGTGGCAGACGCCCAGTAAGGCAAACGCTCGATGCAACAAAAAAGGCCCCGCCAGTGATCTGGCGGGGCCTTTTTCATGGGCGACTGGTGAAAATTGATTTCACCGGCACTTTCGCTACAAGCTTGCGGTTATGCCACTGGTTGTTTTCGACCAGATCGACCTGCAGTTGCTTGCGATCCGCGGAAAAACTGGCAATCAGATAGGTCTCCTGGGAAGCGCTGCCACTGAGGAAAACGGGCACATTCCCCCTATAGGACATGGAACCGCCGTTTTCATGAAGATGACCGGCGAATATGGCCGTCACTTCATATTTTGCGATCATGTCCCTGAAACGACTTTCCTGACCCCAGTCACCCTGCCAGTCATAGGGTTTATGCATGTTGATAATGATCGCGTAACCTTGGGCCCGGGCGACTCGTAAATCATTTTCAAGCCAATCCAGCGCAGCGGTAATGTTAAAAGTTGTAGGATTCAGGGGATGGGAAATTTTGGTTGCGTAAGTCGGCTCATTATTAAGCTGGACCAGATGAACCTCCCCTATATTTTTGGAATAGGCAAGACTGCCCGAATACATCTTATTGAACAAAAAGCCCGTAATCTTCAAATCGAAATCATCTACCTTGCCGGCATGATGCTCTTGATATTCGACAATACTGCCCGCCGCACAACTATTAGTAAAACAATCATCGACATTGTTCTGATAGTCATGATTACCCAAGCCGTACAGATAGTCTTTATTAAAGTACTTCTGCAGCGTCGAATTGATATACGAACGCTGCCAACCATGACCAAACGCCGTCATGTCACCGTTGATCATCAATGGCACCTGCGACTGACCGCCCATCTTGCTTCTGAAATCCGCAATACTCGCGAACTGGGTCTCCACCAGCC
Source organism: Pseudomonas sp. 05N433 (assembly GCF_056396925.1). Taxonomy (NCBI): domain Bacteria; kingdom Pseudomonadati; phylum Pseudomonadota; class Gammaproteobacteria; order Pseudomonadales; family Pseudomonadaceae; genus Pseudomonas; species Pseudomonas sp. 05N433. The sequence continues at coordinate 93,812 of NZ_JBFTML010000004.1, forward strand.
ATTTGGCACGCTGTTCAAACTCGCTGTCAGGTTCATATTCCTCACTGTCCGTTTTATCCGTCCACGGATACTGCGGATCAGACGCGAAGACCATATGAATAGGTGTACCTTCATTTGAATGTGCGACAGATGCCAGCGACAGGATCCACATGCATGCGAATAACTTCGCACCTTTTACAATGTTCATAGAATTCCATTTCCGTAATATTAGATAGGCACGCCGTTATATAACAACGGCATGCCAGAACAACTTATTCCAGAAAATAGAAAACCGCAAACATCAAACAGCGGGCAATTCAGTTAATATATTTCCGACTTGCTTATAACAACTGACGTCGATGCTTTCGCCAGCAGCATAGGACTCCCGTACAGGGAAACGTAATGCGCGCCTGGCTGAAGCGCCGCCACGTCATACCGCCTTCGATGCCAGGATTTTGCCGGTCGATGCCACCGTAGCGCTCGAATGAGCTCGCCGCCCCCTCAAAACCGTCCATAATTCACAAGTCAATTGATTCAAGTCATTACACTGTCAGTTGATTTCCACCAACGTGACCAAAGGTCGCACCCTTGAGTTAGAGCTACAGGCGTATCATTGCGCCACTGCAACACCTCTTTTTGACCGCGGTCGGCACGTACTGACCGAGGCATTTTTCCACTGCCGTGGGATGCAATGATGAGCAATCAGATTCCGGTACACGACGTCACTCCACCCGCCAAGAACGCGAACAACAGCGTCGACCTCTACGCCTCTCGAGAAAAGATCTACACCCGCGCCTTCACCGGTCTGTTCCGCAACCTGCGGATGACGGGTGGTGCCGCACTGTTTCTGCTGTATTTCGGCACGGTGTGGCTGAGCTGGGGCGGTCATCAGGCCGTCTGGTGGAACCTGCCGGAGCGTAAGTTCTTCATTTTTGGCGCGACCTTCTGGCCCCAGGATTTCATCCTGCTCTCAGGCATTCTGATCATCAGCGCCTTCGGCCTGTTCTTCATTACCGTGTATGCCGGTCGGGTCTGGTGCGGCTACACCTGCCCGCAAAGCGTCTGGACCTGGATCTTCATGTGGTGCGAAAAGGTCACCGAAGGCGACCGCAACCARCGCATCAAGCTCGACAAGGCGCCGATGAGCGCCAACAAATTCCTGCGCAAATTCAGCAAGCACACGATGTGGCTGCTGATCGGTTTCGTGACCGGCATGACCTTCGTCGGCTACTTCTCGCCGATTCGTGAACTGGTGATCGACTTCTTCACCGGTGAAGCCGATGGCTGGTCGTATTTCTGGGTCGGTTTCTTCACCCTCGCCACCTACGGCAACGCCGGCTGGCTACGCGAACAGGTGTGCATTTACATGTGTCCGTATGCACGCTTCCAGAGCGTGATGTTCGACAAGGACACGCTGATCGTCTCCTACGACCCGCGCCGTGGCGAAAGCCGTGGCCCGCGCAAGAAAGGCATCGACTACAAGGCTCAGGGCCTGGGCGATTGCATCGACTGCACCATGTGCGTCCAGGTCTGCCCCACCGGCATCGACATCCGCGACGGCCTGCAAATCGAATGCATCGGCTGTGCGGCCTGCATCGACGCCTGCGACAGCATCATGGACAAGATGGATTACCCGCGCGGCCTGATCAGCTACACCACTGAGCACAACCTGTCGGGGCAAAAAACCCATAAACTGCGCCCTCGCCTGATCGGCTACGCCCTGGTGTTGCTGACCATGATCGCGTTGCTGGTGACTGCGTTCTTCATGCGCTCGCTGGTCGGTTTCGATGTCAGCAAAGACCGCGTACTGTACCGTGAGAACGCCGAAGGCCGGATCGAAAACGTCTACAGCCTGAAGATCATGAACAAGGACCAGCGCGACCACACCTACGTGCTCGAAGCCACCGGCCTGCCGGACCTCAAGCTGCAAGGCAAGCGCGAGATCAAAGTCGCCGCCGGGGAAATTTTCAGCCAGCCGGTCGAGTTGTCCAGCTCGCCGGAGCAACTGCCGTCGAGCACCAACGAGGTGAAGTTCATCCTCAAGGATGCCGATGACGCCAGCGTCCACGTTGAAGCCAAGAGCCGATTCATCGGCCCACAAATTCGTTGAGAGAAGTGATCATGCCCGCAGCAACTGCCGCAAGTCCCTGGTACAAGCACCTTTGGCCGTGGATCATCATCGCCATCCTGGCCTGCTCGGTGACCTTGACCCTGTCGATGGTGACCATCGCGGTGAACAACCCGGACAACCTGGTCAACGACAACTATTACGAGGCCGGCAAAGGCATCAACCGCTCCCTGGACCGTGAACTGCTGGCCCAGACCCTGCAACTGCGAGCCAGCGTGCACCTGGATGAGCTGACCGGCGAAGTCGACCTGCGCCTGAGCGGCAACAGCCAACCGAAAACCCTTGAGCTGAATCTGATTTCGCCGACCCAGCCGGAGAAGGATCGCAAGATCACCCTGGCCCGCAGTGAAACTGAACAGGGCCGCTACATTGGCCAGTTGAGCGACAAGGTCGAAGGCCGCCGCTTCGTCGAATTGCTGGGTGTGCAGGATGACAAGACCTGGCGCATGTTCGAGGAAGAACAGGTCAGCCATGCCAAGGATCTGCTGCTCGGTGATGAGCCGTTGCAAGGTGCCGAAGACCTGAAGAAATAGTCACAACGATCTCCTGTGGCGAGCGGGCTTGCCCGCGTTCGGTTGCGCAGCAGCCGCAAGTTGTCTACTCGATCTATCGAGAAGTTCGCGCTGACTGTCTTTGGGACCGTTGCGCGGTCCAACGGGGGCAAGCCCCCTCGCCACAGAGGCCTTTGGGCCTGCCACAATGGTTTTCATGGCAACAAACATGACCAGTCCAACCCCCTGCTACCACTGCGCCCTGCCCGTCCCGGCCGGTAGCCGCTTCACCGCCGCTGTCCTCGGGGATACCCGCGAATTCTGCTGCCCGGGTTGCCAGGCGGTGGCCGAGGCCATCGTGGCCGGTGGGCTGGAAAGTTACTACCAGCATCGCAGCGAAGCCTCGGCCAACCCCGAAGCCTTGCCGGTGCAGTTGGTCGACGAGTTGGCGCTGTATGATCGCGCCGACGTGCAGCAACCCTTTGTCCGTCACGAAGGCGAACTCGCCGAAACCACCCTGTTGATGGAAGGCATCAGCTGCGCCGCCTGCGGCTGGCTGATCGAAAAGCATCTTCGCAGCCTGTCGGCGGTGGCCGAAGCACGCCTGAACCTGTCCAACCATCGCCTGCACGTGCGCTGGGCCGACGCGCAATTGCCGTTGAGCCAGGTGCTCAGCGAATTGCGCCACATCGGTTACGCCGCTCACCCTTATCAGGCCGACCGTGCCAGCGAACAACTGGCCAGCGAAAACCGTCTGGCCCTGCGCCAACTCGGGGTCGCCGGGTTGCTGTGGTTCCAGGCGATGATGGCGACCATGGCCACCTGGCCGGAATTCAACATTGACCTCAGCCCCGAACTGCACACCATCTTGCGTTGGGTCGCGTTGTTTCTCACCACGCCGATCGTGTTCTACAGCTGTGCGCCGTTCTTCAAAGGGGCGATGCGCGATCTGCGCACCCGGCACCTGACGATGGACGTCTCGGTGTCACTGGCAATTGGCAGTGCCTATATCGCCGGGATCTGGACCTCGATCACCGGGGTCGGCGAGCTGTATTTCGATGCGGTGGGAATGTTTGCGCTGTTCCTGCTGGCTGGGCGCTACCTGGAACGCCGCGCCCGGGAACGAACCGCCGCCGCGACCGCACAACTGGTCAATCTGTTGCCCGCCTCCTGCCTGCGGCTGAGTGCCGACGGCCAGAGCGAGCGGATTCTGCTCAGCGAGCTGCGCGTGGGCGATCAGGTGCTGGTGCACCCCGGCGCGATCCTGCCGGCCGACGGCAAGATCCTCGACGGTCAGTCGAGCATTGACGAATCCCTGCTCACCGGCGAATACCTGCCGCAACCACGAACCCTGGGCGACGCTGTCACCGCTGGCACCTTGAACGTCGAGGGTGCGTTGACCGTGGAGGTCCTGGCGCTGGGTCAGGACACGCGCCTGTCGGCCATCGTCCGCCTGCTGGATCGCGCCCAGGCCGAAAAGCCACGGCTGGCGGAAATCGCCGACCGCGCCGCGCAATGGTTCTTGCTGCTGACGCTTATCGCAGTGGCCGCCATCGGCCTGCTCTGGTGGGAGCTGGATTCATCGCGAGCGTTCTGGATTGTCCTGGCGATGCTGGTTGCGACCTGCCCGTGCGCCTTGTCCCTGGCCACGCCGACCGCCCTCACCGCCGCCACCGGCACGCTGCACAAACTGGGGCTTTTGCTGACGCGCGGCCATGTACTGGAAGGCCTGAACCAGATCGACACGGTGATTTTCGACAAGACCGGCACCCTCACCGAAGGTCGGCTGGCCTTGCGTTCGATCCGGCCGCTTGGGGCACTGGCGAGCGATCAATGCCTGAGCCTCGCCGCCGCCCTGGAAAACCGTTCCGAACACCCGATCGCCCGGGCTTTTGGCCGCGCGCCGCTGGCCGCCGAAGAGGTCCACAGCACGCCGGGCCTGGGTCTCGAAGGCTTGGTCGGCGCGCAACGCCTGCGCATTGGCCAACCGGGTTTTGTCTGCGAGCTCAGCGGTGCTCAAGTGCCGATGATGCCCGATGAACCCGGCCAATGGCTGCTGCTCGGCGACAGCCAGGGACCACTGGCGTGGTTCGTCCTCGACGACCGTTTGCGCGCCGACGCCCCCGCTCTGCTGGCGGCCTGCAAGGCTCGCGGCTGGCGCACCTTGCTGCTGTCCGGCGACAGCTCGCCGATGGTCGCCAGCGTCGCCGCCGAACTGGGCATCGACGAGGCCCGTGGCGGTTTGCGTCCGGACGATAAATTGCAGGTGCTGCAACAACTGCACCAGGAAGGCCGCAAGGTGTTGATGCTCGGTGACGGGGTCAACGACGTGCCGGTGCTGGCCGCCGCCGACATCAGCGTGGCGATGGGCTCGGCCACCGATCTGGCAAAAACCAGTGCCGACGCGGTGTTGCTGTCGAACCGCCTCGACGCGCTGGTGCAAGCCTTCAGCCTGGCCCGTCGCACCCGTCGGGTCATCATCGAGAACTTGCTGTGGGCAGCGCTGTACAATGGCCTCATGTTGCCATTCGCCGCCCTCGGCTGGATCACTCCGGTGTGGGCCGCGGTCGGCATGTCCATCAGTTCGTTGACCGTGGTGTTGAATGCTTTGCGCCTGACTCGCCTGCCGAGCGCGCCAGCCACCAGCGCCACGCCAGAAACCCGCCCGCTGCCGGCCTGAGCCGCGCGGGCATGGAGTCCAGATGCCAGCTCTCTACGTGATGATCCCGGCCGCGCTGCTGATCGTGGCCATCGCTATCTACATCTTCTTCTGGGCGGTCGACAGCGGTCAGTACGACGACCTCGACGGCCCGGCCCACAGCATCCTGTTCGACGACCAGGACCCGAAGCACACGGCAGCGGTCGACGAGGCCAGTGGCCATCCGGCCAAACCCGACGACAAGGCGCCACCCCATGCTTGAGTTGGCGCCACTGCTGGTCTCTGCGCTGATCCTCGGCCTGCTCGGTGGCGGCCATTGCCTGGGCATGTGCGGCGGTTTGATGGGCGCGTTGACCCTGGCGATCCCCAAGGAGCAGCGCAGCCGACGCTTGCGCTTGTTGCTGGCCTACAACCTGGGGCGGATTCTCAGCTACGCCGCGGCCGGCCTGCTGATCGGCCTGGCTGGCTGGGCCGTGGCCAATAGCCCGGCGGCGATGTTCATGCGCATCCTCGCCGGATTGCTGCTGATCGCCATGGGGCTGTACCTGGCCGGTTGGTGGAGCGGCTTGACCCGCATCGAAAGCCTCGGTCGCGGCCTGTGGCGGCATATCCAGCCGGTGGCCAACACACTGTTGCCAGTGTCGAACCTGCCCCGCGCCTTGCTGCTCGGCGCGCTGTGGGGCTGGCTGCCGTGCGGGCTGGTTTACAGCACATTGCTGTGGTCGGCGAGTCAGGGTAATGCGCTGGACAGTGCGTTGCTGATGCTGGCGTTCGGGTTGGGCACCTGGCCGGTGCTGCTCGCCACAGGCCTGGCCGCCGAGCGGGTCACGGCGTTGTTGCGTAAACGCAGCGTGCGCATGACCGGCGGCTTGTTGGTGATGGTGTTCGGCATCTGGACCTTGCCGGGGCCGCATCAGCATTGGCTCATGGGGCATTAGCCCCCTCGCCACAAAAACTATCGCTATCGCCAATCACCGTTGATGCAAATCAAGATGCCGCAACGCCGCACCCCCTAGACTCGCCGACACTGCCAGCCTATCCGGGGGAATGCCCGCATGCTCGACGCCATTCGTTGGGACACAGATCTGATCCGCCGTTACGACCTGGCGGGGCCACGCTATACCTCGTATCCGACGGCCGTGCAATTCGACAGCCAGGTCGGCACCTTCGACCTGTTTCATGCCCTGCGCGACAGCCGCAAGGCGCTGCGACCGTTATCCCTGTATGTGCACGTGCCGTTCTGCGCGAACATCTGCTACTACTGCGCCTGCAACAAAGTCATCACCAAGGACCGTGGCCGTGCCCTGCCCTATTTGCAGCGCCTGGAACAGGAAATCCAGCTGATCGCCTGCCACCTCGACCCCATGCAAAAAGTCGAGCAACTGCATTTTGGCGGCGGCACACCGACCTTTCTCAGTCACGATGAACTGCGTCAGCTGATGGCCCGGCTGCGCAAGCATTTCAATCTGCTGGACGACGATTCCGGCGACTACGGCATCGAGATCGACCCGCGCGAGGCCGACTGGTCGACCATGGGCCTGCTCCGGGAACTGGGCTTCAACCGGGTCAGCATCGGCCTGCAAGACCTTGACCCGACGGTACAGCGGGCGGTCAATCGCCTGCAAAGCCTGGAAGAAACCCGCGCGGTGATCGACGCCGCCCGGACTCTGCAATATCGCTCGATCAACATCGATCTGATCTACGGCTTGCCGAAGCAGACGCCCGAGAACTTCGCCCGCACCGTCGACGAAGTCATCAACCTGCAACCGGACCGGCTCTCGGTGTTCAACTACGCCCATCTGCCAGAGCGCTTCATGCCGCAACGGCGGATCAACAGCAACGATCTACCGGAACCGGCGCAGAAGCTGGAAATGCTCCAGCGCACCATCGAACAACTGACGGCCGCCGGTTACCGCTACATCGGCATGGACCACTTCGCCCTGCCCGATGATGAACTGGCGATTGCCCAGGAAGAGTCGACCTTGCAACGCAACTTCCAGGGCTACACCACCCACGGTCATTGCGATCTGATCGGTCTGGGGGTATCGGCCATCAGCCAGATCGGCGACCTGTACTGCCAGAACAGCAGCGACCTGACCCAGTACCAGAACGCTTTGGCGTCCGCGCAACTGGCCACCGCCCGTGGCCTGCTGTGCAATGCCGACGATCGCTTGCGCAGGGCGGTGATTCAGCAACTGATTTGCCATTTCAACCTGGAATTCGCGGAAATCGAGCAGGCCTTCAACATCGATTTTCGCGGTTACTTCGGCGAGCTCTGGCCACAGCTGCAGGACATGGCCAAGGACGGGTTGATCGAGCTCGACAATGAACGGATCACCGTACTCCCCGCAGGCCGACTGCTGGTGCGCTCGGTGTGCATGGTGTTCGATGCATACCTGGAACACACCAATCGCCAGCGCTTTTCACGAGTGATCTAATGCCTTGCGGTTAAATTGTCGCAGGCTGGTCCGAATGTCCTCCCGTGGGGTACCCTTACGTCTTATGCGTGTTTTCCCACAAGGATTAAAGAAATGTCCGAGCCAGTAAAGCTGCGCGCTCATAACCAGGCCCATTGTAAGGATTGCAGCCTGGCCCCTCTCTGCCTGCCACTTTCTCTGAATCTGGAAGACATGGATGCGCTGGACGATATCGTCAAACGTGGTCGCCCGCTGAAAAAAGGCGAATTCCTGTTTCGCCAGGGCGACACGTTCGATTCCGTTTATGCAGTACGCTCCGGCGCCCTGAAGACCTTCAGCCTGAGCGATGGCGGCGAAGAACAACTCACCGGTTTCCATTTGCCGAGTGAATTGGTCGGTCTGTCGGGCATGGACACCGAAAAGCATCCGGTCTCGGCGCAAGCCCTGGAAACCACTTCGGTGTGCGAGATCCCGTTCGAGCGCCTCGACGAACTGGCCCTGCAACTGCCACAACTGCGCCGTCAGTTGATGCGCGTGATGAGCCGCGAGATTCGTGACGATCAGCAAATGATGTTGCTGCTGTCGAAGAAAACCGCCGACGAGCGCATCGCCACCTTCCTGGTCAACCTGTCGGCCCGTTTCCGCGCCCGAGGCTTCTCGGCCAACCAGTTCCGGCTGAGCATGTCGCGCAACGAAATCGGTAATTACCTGGGCCTGGCGGTGGAAACCGTGTCCCGGGTGTTCACGCGCTTCCAGCAAAACGAACTGATCGCCGCCGAGGGCAAGGAAGTGCACATCCTCGACCCGATCCAGCTCTGCGCCCTGGCCGGTGGCTCGATCGAAGGCTGACCCTGTTGACGGTGGCTGAGCGAAACGGTTCAGCCACCGTTATACTGCGACGTTTGCAGCCCGCCAGGACACTTCGACGATGGTCATCGACTCCTTCGACATCAAATCACTGATCCGCCCCGTGATCGACTTCCCCAAGCCGGGCGTGATCTTTCGCGACATCACCCCGCTGTTTCAGTCGCCCACAGCCCTGCGCCTGGTGATGGACAGCTTCGCCCATCGCTACGTCGAGGCCGACTTCACCCACATCGGCGCCATGGACGCGCGCGGGTTCCTGATCGGTTCGATATTGGCGTATCAGCTGAACAAGCCATTGGTGTTGTTCCGCAAGCAGGGCAAATTGCCTGCCGACGTGCTGGCCGAAGGTTACGCGACCGAATACGGCGAAGCCTTCCTCGAAGTCCACGCCGACAGCCTGTGCGAGGGGGATTCGGTGGTGCTGTTCGATGACCTGATCGCCACCGGCGGCACGCTGATTGCGGCGGCCAACCTGGTTCGGCGCATGGGCGCGCGGGTGCATGAAGCGGCGGCGATCATTGACTTGCCGGAGCTGGGTGGTTCGCAACGGCTGGAAGACATGGGGATTGCGACTTTCTGTCTGACGCAGTTTGCGTTGAGCGATAAGTAAGGCAGCGCCTGGAAGGAGTCAGCCCAGACAGCACCGTTACAGCGAAATCGGCTTACGCCCGGCAAACGAATGCGCCAATGTCCCGCCATCCACCAGTTCCAGCTCGCCACCCAACGGCACGCCGTGGGCAATGCGCGAGGCGATCAGGCCCTTGTTGCTGAGCAACTGGGCGATGTAATGCGCCGTGGCCTCGCCTTCCACCGTCGGGTTGGTGGCGAGGATGACTTCGGTAAACGTGCCCGCCTCTTCGATCCGCGCCATCAGTTGTGGAATGCCGATGGCTTCCGGCCCCAACCCGTCCAGAGGCGACAAGTGGCCCTTGAGCACGAAGTAGCGACCGCGAAAACCGGTCTGCTCCACCGCGTACACGTCCATCGGACCTTCCACCACACACAGCAAGGTGTCGTCGCGGCGTGAATCGGCGCATTGCGGGCACAGATCGTCTTCGGTCAGCGTGCGGCACAAACGGCAGTGGCCCACCCCTTCCATGGCCTGGCTCAGCGCCTGGGCCAGTCGCGAACCGCCGCTGCGATCGCGCTCAAGCAGTTGCAACGCCATGCGCTGGGCAGTTTTCTGACCCACACCCGGCAAAATTCGCAGGGCATCGATCAGTTGGCGAATCAAAGGGCTGAAGCTCATGGGGAAAAAGTCCGACATAACAACGAGACGCGGTTTATACCCGCGCCTCTGTTTAGCGTCAAATAGCAGCGCCAATTACTCAGTCGGCGCCACCCGCACCACCAGTTTGCCAAAGTTGCGTCCTTCCAGCAGGCCAATAAATGCCTCGGGCGCGTTCTCCAGGCCGTCGACCACGTCTTCACGGAATTTCACCTTGCCGTCACGCACCCAAGGCGCCATGGCGCTGATGAACTCTGGCTGACGGTCGCCGTAGTCGTCGAACACAATAAACCCCTGAATCCGCACGCGCTTGGTCAGCAGCGTGCGCTGCAATTGTGGCAAGCGATCCGGCCCGCTCGGGGCTTCATGGGCATTGTAGGAAGCGATCAGACCACAAAGAGGAATCCGCGCCTTGGGGTTGAGCAGCGGCAACACCGCATCGAACACCTTGCCACCGACGTTTTCAAAGTAGATGTCGACGCCTTTGAAGCAGGCCAGCGCCAATTCGTCGGCGAAGTCCGGGCGCTTGTGGTCGATGCAGGCATCGAAGCCCAACTCCTCGACCACGTAGCGACATTTTTCAGCACCACCGGCCACGCCGACCACCCGCAGGCCTTTGAGCTTCGCCACCTGGCCGACCACCGAACCCACCGCGCCGGAAGCGGCCGCCACTACCAGGGTTTCGCCCTCTTTGGGTTGGCCAATGTCCATCAGCCCCATGTAGGCGGTCATGCCGGGCATGCCCAACACCCCCAGCGCCATCGATGGACTTGGCAGCCCGGACGGGAGCGGAATGATGTTGCGCCCGTCGCTGATGCTGTGGCTCTGCCATCCCGTGGCGCCGACCACCAGATCGCCCTCCTGGAATTTCGGATTCAGCGAACGCTCGACACGACTGACAGCCCCACCGGTCATTACTTCGCCGATTTCTACCGGTGCCGCGTAGGACGGCGCGTCACTCATACGACCGCGCATGTAGGGATCCAGCGACAGATACAGCGTCTTGAGCAGCACCTGACCGTCGGCCAGATCCGGCAACGCTACCCGTTCCAGGCGGAAATTCTCCGGTGTCGGCGCTCCCACCGGGCGAGACACCAGGACGATTCGTTGGTTGAGGGTCAATGCTTGTGGCATGTGAGCGTCTCCTTGATCGATGAATTTCGGCGGTATAGGGAGCAGACCGTTGTGGGGATGGCGCGTTCGATGTTTCTACTTTTCACTGTGGCGAGGGAGCTTGCTCCCGCTGGGGCGCGTAGCGGCCCCACTCTCTACCTGAAAAGAGGGGGACTGCTGCGCAGTCCAACGGGAGCAAGCTCCCTCGCCACAGGGGTTGGCAAAAACCAGCCGGAAACAAAAATGCCAGGCGCGATGCCTGGCATTTTTTTAACCCATCCGACGCGCGTTGGCGAATCAGAATGGCAATTTCATACCCGGTGGCAGTTGCATGCCAGCGGTCATGCTGCCCATTTTTTCCTGGCTGTTGGCTTCGATCTTGCGCACAGCATCGTTGACGGCGGCGGCGAATACAGCCTCCAGCATCTCTTTGTCGTCTTCGCTCAGGCCTTCGACCAGGCTTGGGTCGATGGTCACGCGCTTGACGTCGTGACGACCGGTCATTACCACGGTGACCATATCGCCACCGGCCTTACCGGTGACTTCGGCGTTGGCCAGCTCTTCCTGCATCTTGGCCATTTTTTCCTGCATCTGCTGCGCCTGCTTCATCAGGCCGGCCATGCCACCTTTCATCATGGGAATCACCTCAAAAGTACTTGGATAAAAACAGCGCCCGGCGAGTGCGGCCAAGCGCCTTCAGTTATTAGCCCTGACTGACCAGGGCTTCGACAGGTTCAATAGTATCGTGACGGACCACCGCCCCGAACTGCTGCATCATTTGCTGGATGAACGGATCGCCATGGATCGACTCCTCGGCCTCGCGCTGACGGTCGGCACGACGCCGGGACGCTGCCTGGGCCGGGGTTTCCTGCTCAGGCTTGATCAGCTCGATGCTCAGGGTCAGCGTGCGCCCGTGGTGCTGGTTCAGCGCATCGTTGAGGCGACGTTGTTGCGTCGCGTTGAACAGGGCGCTGTGAGCCGGGTCCAGATGCAACAGCCAATTGTCGCCATCGACGGCGATCAGCGTGCAGTTGGCGGCGATGCTGCCGGTCATGCCGGACACCGGCAATTTCGGGAACAACTCCAGCCATTGCAGGGCCAGGCCGGTGGCCGGCATCGCGGCCGGTTCAGGCTCGGGCTGCGCCGCAGGTTCGGCGGTGTGCTCACTGGCCAGATCGTCGAGGTAGCTGTAGGCCGAATCCATGTCCGGCTCGATGTAATCCTCGTCCAGCGGCGGCTCGTCATCCAGGTCGATGCCTGGCGTGGCGGCATCGACTTCGGCCACGGACGGTTCCGGAATCGGCGCAGCGGCCCACTCAGGCGCATCCGGCACCACGCTGTCCGGCGTCGGCATGGGCATCGGTGGTAATTCGGGTTGTTCGCCGGCCGTCTCCAGCATTGGCTCGACGGCGGGCTGCTGGACAACCTCGGGCTCTACCGGATCGTTCCAGGGCAGATCGACGACTTCTTCGACCGCTACAGGCTCGACCACGGGCTCGGGCTCAGGCACCGCCACCAGCGCAACAGGTTCAGGCGCAACGGCCGGGACAGGCGCGGGTGCTGGTGCAACCACGGGCGCCACCGGAACCGGTACCACGGCCGCAGCGACTACCGGCGCAACAATCGGCGCGGCAGCCACTGAGTTTGCGGAATCAACTGTGGCCTGGCTGATCCCCACTGGCTTTAGCGGTTGCCTCGGAGCGTCCTCGGTGTCTGCTGGCCGGAATGCGAGCATTCGCAGCAGGACCATTTCGAAGCCGCCGCGCGGATCCGGTGCCAGCGGCAAATCCCGGCGACCGATCAGGCCCATCTGGTAATAGAACTGCACATCTTCGGCCGGCAGTGCCTGGGCCAGTGCCAATACGCGATCACGGTCGCCATGGCCGTTGTCGACACCTTCAGGCAGGGCCTGGGCGATGGCAACACGGTGCAACACGTTGAGAATTTCCGAGAGCACGCCGTTCCAGTCCGGGCCTTGCTCGGCCAGATGGCGCACGGCTTCGAGCAACGCCTTGGCGTCGCCTTCGATCAGCGCATGCAGGACGTCGTAGACCTGGCCGTGATCGAGGGTGCCGAGCATCGCCCGCACGTCGGCGGCCAAAACCTTGCCTTCACCGAAGGCGATGGCCTGGTCGGTCAGGCTCATGGCATCGCGCATCGAACCGTCGGCGGCGCGACCCAGCAACCACAGCGCATCGTCTTCGAACGGCACGTTCTCGACGCTCAGCACATGGCTCAGATGCTCGACCACCCGCTCAGGGGTCATGTTCTTCAGGGAGAACTGCAGGCACCGCGAGAGAATCGTTGCAGGAAGTTTCTGCGGATCGGTGGTAGCCAGGATGAACTTGACGTAGGGAGGCGGCTCTTCGAGGGTTTTCAACAGCGCATTGAAGGAATGGCTGGAAAGCATGTGCACTTCGTCGATCAGGTAGACCTTGAAGCGCCCGCGGCTCGGCGCGTACTGCACGTTGTCGAGCAGCTCGCGGGTGTCTTCGACCTTGGTCCGGCTCGCGGCGTCGATCTCGATCAGGTCGACGAAGCGGCCTTCATCGATTTCGCGGCACACCGAGCACTCGCCACAGGGCGTCGAAGTGATACCTGTTTCACAATTCAGGCATTTGGCGATGATCCGCGCGATGGTGGTCTTGCCGACCCCGCGGGTACCGGTAAACAGGCAGGCGTGGTGCAGCCGCTGGCTGTCCAAGGCATTGATCAGAGCCTTGAGCACATGGGTCTGGCCGACCATTTCGCGGAACGAGCGCGGACGCCATTTACGTGCAAGAACCTGATAACTCATCGAAAACCGTCGCAGCGAAGGAAGCAGAAGCGGCTAATGCTAGCGGAGCAAGGCCAAAATTGCATCCGGTGCGCTCGTCTATTCTGGCTAAGCTGCACTTTGAGGAGCTTTTATCAGCTCAGGCTTGAGCCGTACCGGAGCATTTATGCACTTTGCCTTGGGGGCACTGCTATTCGTCAGCCTGAGCGTCGCGGCCGCCGAAGTGCCGTTGCGCTTTGTCGTGCCGGACAGCTGGGCCATGCCCTTGGTGCAAATCGAGCGCGACCGGCCGACCCAGGGCATTCTGCACGACATCATGCTTAGCCTGGCGACCCAGGTCGGCGCGCCGGCGCAATTTCACGTGTTGCCTCGGCCGCGAGTACAGAACGCCATGGAGCACGGCGAAGCCGATGTGCGCTGTTTCGTCTCACAAGACTGGTTGTCGACCCCGTCCGGCGACTATATCTGGAGCGTTCCGCTGCTGGTTCAGCGCGACATGCTGATTGGCCGGCAAGGCCCACCCGACTCTGTCAATCCAGCGGACCTGCCACGACAGTCGATCGGCACCGTGCTCGGCTATAGCTACCCGACCCTGCAACCGCTGTTCGACGCCGACCGGCTGCACCGCGAGGACGCACGCAATCAGGAACAGGTGCTGGAAAAACTGCTGGCTGGACGCTATCGCTACGCGGTGAGCAACCAATGGACCCTGGACTGGTTCAACCAGCGCCTGCTGCCCGACCAGCAACTGAAAAGTGTCGCGCTGGTGCAGGAACAGCCTATCAGTTGTTACATGCGCAATGACCCCAAAGTGCCAGTACAACGCATTTTGCGTACGTTGCAGCAAATGAAAACGTCGGGGGAGATCAATGACATCATCCGACTCTATACCGGTAACCCGACCCCGTAGCAGCTGCCGAAGGCTGCCATATAGAGCGAGTCAGGCTATTTGATCGAGTGCCTGCCATTGCGACGGGGCGACAAACCCCGCCACCCAGGCCGGCACCTCGGCGGGCGGCATCGGGCGGGCGATGAAATAGCCTTGAGCGACTTCGCACCCCAGTCGCAACAACAGCTCACCGTGCTCAAGGCTTTCCAGCCCCTCGGCAATCACCTGCCGGCCGAATGCCCGGGCCAGGCCAATCACCGCCGTGGTCAGGGCCAGGTCATCCCGGTCATTCAGAATGTCACGCACAAATGACTTGTCGATCTTGATAGTCTGGGTGCGTAAACGCTTGAGATAACTCAGGGACGAATAACCGGTGCCGAAATCACCCAGGGAAAACTGCACCCCCAACGCCTGACAGGCCTGCAAACAGGCGCTGACATGCTGGATATTCTCGATCGCCACCGACTCGACGATTTCCAGGTCGAGCATCCGCGGGGCAACCTGAGCATGCCGAGCGAGTACCTGTCTGAGCCGGTCGACGAAATCCGCGCGCTGAAAATGTCGCGCCGCGATGTTGATACTGATCGGCCAGCCCTGCCCCGCTTGCTGCCAGCGGTGCAACTGCGCCAGCACCTGGTCCATCACCCATTCGCCGATATCGATGATCAGGTCGGTATCCTCTACCAGCGGCAAAAACTCCCGAGGCGGCACCATGCCGTTTTGCGGGTGCTGCCAACGCAACAAGGCCTCGAAACCGACGACCTCGCCACGACGCATGTTCACCTTGGGCTGAAAGTGCAGGCGAAATTCACCGGCGACCAGCGCCTGACGCACCCGCTCGACGGTCTGGTGCGTGGCTTTGACCTCTTGATCCCGGGACACATCGAACAGATGGAAGCGGTTTCGCCCGCGCTGCTTGGCCACATACATCGCCTGGTCGGCGTGGCGCAGCAGGGTTTCGGCATCTTCGTTGTCATGGGGAAACAGGGTGACGCCGATACTGGCAAACACATTGATGTCCTTGCCGTGCAATGTGTATGGCGCCGAGATCGCCCCCAGCACGCGACTCAACGCCGCGCGCAATTCCGGCAGATCACGCACGTAACGCAACACCAGCACGAACTCGTCACCGGCCAATCGCGCCACCACATCTTCGCCGCGCACAATGTCACGCAGACGCTTGGCCACTTCCACCAGCAACATATCGCCACTGGCGTGACCGTAGCCGTCGTTGACCGCTTTGAACCCGTCGAGGTCAAGCATGCACACTGCCAGCGGAATGTTTTCCTGCCGGGAAAACTCCAGCGCCTGATCCAGCAGATCCGACAGGAACGCGCGATTGGGCAGCCCGGTCAGCACGTCATGCCCGACCCGCCATTGCAGGGATTGCAGCAATTGGCGTTTTTCGCTGATGTCGAAACGAATCGACAGGTATCGGTCAACGAGCCCGGTGGTGTCGTCGAGCACCGGCACCATTGTGCTGTCGACCCAATACAACCTGCCATCCTTGGCGCGATTACAGATTTCGCCCTTCCAGACATTGCCCAGAGCAATGGTGCGCCACATGGCAGCGAAGAAATCGGCGGAATGCAGGCCGGAGTTCAGCAGGCGATGGTTTTGCCCCAGCAATTCCTCGCGGCTGTAGCCGGACACGACGCAGAATTGATCGTTGACGTAAGTAATCCGGCCGTTGAGATCAGTCTCGGAAAAAATTGCGGCGGCATCCACGGCCCTGCGGTATTTCTCATCCATGAGTGAGGCTCACTGTCGCTAGCGGAGGTACCGCTCGACCAGTGCAGGATGCCCGGAAGAGATGTTTTGAGACGTACAGCGCAGAGACACGTTATCACTCCATGAACAGCATTTGATGGCCCCTGGACCGCCGAAGATCAACTAGTCTCGGGCAAGGTAGCAACACCGACTCTGGTAACATTTCGCGAGGGTTTCAGACCGCCAACGACTTCTCTGCACACCCGGCAAGGGAAGACAATGCTGGCTGTTTCATATCGCCTAAACTTCAGACAGCAGATCACCAAAACCCCCTCCGAAGCGGCGATTCTACGAAATGCATCACATTTTGCAAAGCAAGGTGATGGATCATGCAGTTGCCTAATGCAAAAATCTATCGTTAAGTTCTTGATTCTAAATGGGAATTGAGCGATGCAAATTTCAAGTTTGGGTCCAGCCATCCGACGCTACCGCAAGGTCGCAGGGCTTACTCAGGCTGAACTCGGCGAAAAAACCGGTTTTGACCCCAAAACCATCAGCCGCTTCGAAACTGGCACCTATACCCCCAGCGTGGAAGCATTGTTCCTGCTTGCCGACGTGCTGGGTGTGAAGCTGAAAGCCTTTTTCGCAGATCTAGGCGACGAGGATGAACAGCGAGCGTACCTGTTCAACGTCATACACAAAGCCACCCCGAAGGATCTGGGAAAGCTGATCGCAGCGGTTGACCAGGCCTTGTCCAAGCCTTGATGCTAACAAATAAAAAAGGAGGCCGACCTGTCGAACGCGACAGATCGGCCTCCTTTTATATATCCCGCTGTTTCATTCGGAAACGACGAAAAGCCGCCCTGGATGAACTCCATGGCAGGTAAAGAAAAACAGTATTTTTAGATAGAAAACACGAGAGAGGGTTCGTGTTGCGTTATGGAGGCAACCCCACCAGCCACACCCCGGCACACAATGTTCCCGCTGTGGCTGCTTCCTTCCGGATCTGACCAGGTTCACGGGTAATCGTTGCGGGGGGACCGATGGGGTCACCATAACGACGCTCACCTGACGGCGAGCCGCGCCATTGTACCTATCTGAGACGAAGTTACAACCGTTCGGGCGGATTAAAAAACATGAGCTGCTTCAAGGACATGCGCCGGCCTTCAAAAGATCGCGACCAGGCCGCGGTCTTTTGATCCTATTGCACCAACACTTCACCCGCCCGGCCGCCCTCTTGCTGGATCACCAGGTGAATGAAGTGCAGCCTGGCGATCACCGCCGGCGGCAAGACGAACGGATAGAAGTCCGGCTGGCCCATACTGCGTGACAACTCGTTGAGCATGCCGGCCAGTTCGATCCACGCGTTGACGAACGACAGGAACGCCGGCCCGCCGGGATGTTGCGGGTCGAACAGCGTACTGGGTGGAAACGGCTGATAGTCGAACTCCATTTCCTGGGCACTCATGCCAAAACACAGAGCGGTGTCCACCGCATCCATCATGTGCAGGTAGTGAGCCCAGGTTTCCGCCCAGTCTTCCCAAGGGTGCATGGTGGCGTAGGCGCTGACCTAATGTTGCTGCCAGTCGAGCGGCGCACCTTGTTGATAATGCTGCTCAAGAGCCTCGGCGTAGCTGGCACGCTCGTCGCCGAACAGGCCGCGGAACGGTTCCAGCCAGGCACTGTTGGCGATCAGTCGGTCCCAGTAGTAATGCCCTGTCTCGTGCCGAAAGTGACCGAGCAGCGTGCGATAGGGTTCGTGCATCTGCACGCGAACCTGCTCGCGGTGGGCGTCGTCGGCTTCTTTGATATCGAGGGTGATCAGGCCGTTGGCGTGCCCGGTGGTCGGCGGCTTGCCTTCGAGGTCGATACCGATGAAATCGAAGGCCAGACCAGCACCTTCGTCCACCGTTTTGGGAATGACCTGCAAGCCCAGGCTGAGCAACTGCGCCACCAGACGACGCTTGGCGGTTTCCACTTTGCGCCAGCGTTCGTGATTCTCGGGAATCGACAGGTCGGGGATGGTGCGATTCAGGCTACAGGCGATGCACAACCCATCGTGATGATTGGCCGGCAATAACCAGTTGCACGCAGCCGGGGAATCGAGATTGGCGCAACGGCGGAAAATACCGGCGTCAGGGTCGGCATCGAGCAACCAGGTATCCGCTTGCGGGCCGGGTTGCAGCGATGACAAGCGACTTTGCTGCGGCTGATAGCCCAGTGCCGCCGAACAGGCCAGGCACTGGCTGTTGCGAAAGAACAGCGACTGCCCGCAGCGACAATGCCAGACCTTGCTGTTGCGCGAACGCTCACCCATGAAGGGCGCGGCGATGCGTGAACTGAGCTGTTCGAAGAAGCGGTACATGGCGATCTCTCTTTGGGGACTGCCAAGACTAGATCATTGCTCAGACATGATCGTTCCCACGCTCTGCGTGGGAATGCCGCCCCGGACGCTCCGCGTCCGCTGTGACGCAGAGCGTCACGGGATGCGTTACCACGCAGAGCGTGGGAACGATCAGTTAAACCGAAATATTGTGCTTGCCAAGAAACTCGACAAACGCCTCTTCATCCAACACTTTCAACCCCAGCTCATTGGCCTTGGCCAGCTTCGAACCTGCGCCCGGCCCGGCGACCACGCAATGGGTCTTGGCCGACACCGAACCGGCCACCTTGGCCCCGAGGCTTTCAAGTTTGTCCTTGGCAACGTCGCGACTCATCAGTTCCAGCGAACCGGTCAGCACCCAGGTCTGCCCAGCCAGCGGCAATCCTTCGACGACTTTTTTCTCGCTCTGCCAATGCATGCCGAAATCGCGCAGCTGCTTTTCAGCGGACTCGGCGAGCTGACGGTTTTCTGCGACCGCAAAAAACTCACGCACCGAGGTCGCCTGCTTCTCCGGCAACGCCTGGCGCATGTCCAGCCAGTCAGCATTCATCACCGCTTCAAGCGAGCCGAATTTGTCGGCAAGCTTCTGCGCCCCGCCCGGCCCGACCGAAGGAATGTTCAGCTTGTCGAGAAAACCGCCAAGCGTGGTGCTTGCAGCGAATTCGGCAGCCAACGCTCCCTGATCCTGAATCTGCAGGCCGTGCTTCAACAGATTGGCGATCACCTGCTGGTTATGCGGGTCTTCAAAGAAGCTGTGAATCTCGTGAGCCACTTCCAGCCCGACATCCGGCAAGTACGTGAGCACTTGTGGCAACGCCTGCTGAACCCGCTCCAGCGAGCCGAGAGACCGTGCAAGCACCTTGGCCGTCTCTTCGCCGACATCAGGGATACCCAAGGCATAGATGAACCGCGCCAGGCTCGGGCGCTTGCTGTCTTCGATGGCGCCGAGCAGGTTCTTGCTCGACAGCTCGGCAAAGCCTTCGAGGTCGACGATTTGTTCGAAGGTCAATGCGTACAAATCGGCTGGCGAATTCACCAGACCTTCGTCCACCAGTTGCTCGACGCTCTTCTCGCCCAGCCCTTCGATGTCCATGGCCCGGCGTGAAACGAAGTGAATGATCGCCTGCTTGAGTTGAGCACCGCAGGCCAGACGGCCGACGCAGCGATACACCGCACCTTCGCTGACAGTCTCGCGACCCTTGCTGCGCTTGACCAGTTGCGTACGCTCGACATGCGAACCGCAGACCGGGCAATGCTCGGGAATCTGTACCGGCCGTGCATCCTCAGGACGACGCTCGATGACCACTTGCACCACTTGCGGAATCACGTCACCGGCGCGACGGATGATCACGGTGTCGCCGATCATCAGCCCCAACCGCGCGACCTCATCCATGTTGTGCAACGTCGCATTGGCCACGGTAACACCGGCGACCTTGACCGGTTTCAAGCGTGCCACCGGCGTCACGGCACCGGTGCGACCGACCTGAAACTCCACATCGAGCAACTCGGTGAGCTCTTCCATCGCCGGGAATTTATGCGCGATGGCCCAACGCGGTTCGCGGGCACGGAAACCCAACTCGCGCTGGGAGGCAATGCTGTTGACCTTGAACACCACGCCGTCGATTTCATAGGGCAGCGCATTGCGGCGTTCGCCGATGTCGCGGTAGTAATCCAGGCACTCATCGATGCCACGAGCCGATTTCAATTCATGACTGATCGGCATACCCCAGGCTTTGAGTTGCTGCAGATTGCCAATGTGCGTGTCGGCGATATCGGCGGAAACCTGGCCGATGCCGTAGCAGCAGAATTCCAGCGGACGGTTGGCGGTGATCTTTGAATCCAGCTGCCGCAAGCTACCTGCCGCCGCGTTCCGCGGGTTGGCGAAGGTCTTGCCGCCCATTTCCAGTTGCGTGGCGTTGAGCCGCTCGAAACCGGCCTTGGACATGAACACTTCGCCGCGCACTTCCAGGGTCGCCGGCCAGCCGCTGCCATGCAGCTTGAGCGGGATATTGCGCACGGTGCGCACGTTGACGCTGATGTCTTCGCCCGTGGTGCCATCTCCGCGAGTGGCGCCGCGCACCAGCATGCCATCCTGATACAGCAGGCTGACCGCCAGGCCATCGAGCTTGGGTTCGCAGCTGTACTCCACCGCTGCGCCGCCACCGAACAGGTCGCCGACCGGCAAGTCCAGACCTTCCGTCACCCGGCGATCGAATTCGCGCATGTCGGTTTCTTCGAAGGCGTTGCCAAGGCTGAGCATCGGCACTTCATGACGCACCTGAGTGAACGCCGACAGCGCCGCACTGCCGACGCGCTGGGTCGGCGAGTCGCTGGTGATCAGTTCGGGATGGGCCGCTTCGAGCGCCTTGAGTTCATGGAACAAGCGATCGTATTCGGCGTCCGGAATGCTCGGCTCATCCAGCACATGGTAGCGATAGTTGTGCTGATCGAGCTCGGCGCGCAGCTCTAGAATGCGGGTTTCGGCGGCAGTCATGGGTGTTCTCTCATAAAGCAAAAGAGCAGCCGAGGCTGCTCAATCTTTTAAATACGGTAGCGCAAAGCTGTGGACACTGTGGCGAGGGAGCTTGCTCCCGCTCGGCGGCGAAGCCGTCGTAAATCCAGTGAATGCGGTGTATCTGGATGGGGCTGCTTCGCGGCCCAGCGGGAGCAAGCTCCCTCGCCACAGAAGCCTGCCCCAGTCATTCGTTTAGCGCTTCTGGGTCAATGCGCGGCGTTCGAACTCGACGATGCGCTGACGGTAGTGCTCAATCGTCTGGGCGGTCAGCACGCTGCGCTGGTCGTCCTTCAGTTCGCCGTTCAGCTCCTGGGACAGCTTGCGTGCCGCCGCCACCATCACGTCGAAGGCTTGCTTCGGATGACGCGGGCCTGGCAGACCGAGGAAGAAGCTCACCGCCGGGGTGCTGAAGTGGTCGATATCATCCAGATCGAAAACGCCCGGCTTGACCGCGTTGGCCATCGAGAACAGCACTTCGCCGTTACCGGCCATGCTTTCGTGGCGGTGGAAAATGTCCATCTCGCCGAAACGCAGACCGCTTTCCAGAATGTTCTGCAACAGCGCCGGGCCCTTGAAGCCGGCCGGGTCGCGGCAGATCACACTGATCACCAGCACTTCTTCGGCTTGTGGCTGATCTTTTTCAGGTGAGCTGGCGGACTTGCGGTCATCCGGGAAATCGTTGTCACGGCTGCTGAAGCTCGGGCCACCGTCCAGGTCCAGGCTGAGGTTCATATCGCCTTGCGACGGCTCGCCATGGCCACGCTTGCCGCGCTTGGAACCCGATTCGCGCGGTTCACGGGCAGGCATGCTCACCGACGGCAGGTCGTGCTCGTCCAGTTGCGGTTCTTTCTGGGTGTCCAGCACGCGGGGCGGGCCCAACAGCTCGGCGCTGGTGTCCTCGTCCGGCAGGTTGGACAGACTTCGGTCAAGACGGAATTTCAGTTTTCCCTTGCCGCCGCGCATGCGACGCCAGCCATCGAAAAGAATACCGGCAATGACAATAATGCCGATGACGATCAGCCACTCGCGCAGACCGATTTCCATGTAATCCCGTGCCTCTATAAAAAATGCTGAAAAATAAGGGGTTTACATTGTGTAAACCGCTTTAAAACGTGGCGCCAACTCTATGTTCTGACAGGCGTTTTGCCCACGTATACGAAAAATTGACATTAAACTAGCACGACCAAAGATAACTTTACACCGTCTGTCACAATGGCTTGCGCGAATATGTCGATTGGCCAGCAAGTCAAGCCAGGTAAAAAAGCCCTACAGCTTAAAATTACCTGTCCTACATGCAATGACTCAGGCGTCCACCATGGCCATCGCCTCCTCCACATCCACTGCCACCAGACGCGAGCAACCCGGTTCATGCATCGTCACCCCCATCAATTGATCGGCCATTTCCATGGCGATCTTGTTGTGGGTGATATAGATGAACTGCACCGTCTGCGACATCTCTTTGACCAGCCGTGCGTAGCGTCCAACGTTAGCGTCATCCAATGGCGCGTCAACTTCATCGAGCATGCAGAACGGCGCCGGATTCAACTTGAAGATGGCAAATACCAGGGCCAATGCGGTCAGGGCTTTTTCGCCACCGGAGAGCAAATGGATGGTGCTGTTCTTCTTTCCTGGCGGCCGCGCCATGATCGTTACCCCTGTATCGAGTAGATCTTCGCCCGTCAGTTCCAAATAGGCGCTGCCTCCACCGAAAACTTTTGGGAAAAGGGCCTGTAAACCGCCATTGATCTGATCAAAGGTATCTTTGAAGCGGTTTCGGGTTTCCTTGTCGATCTTGCGAATCACGTTCTCGAGAGTGTCCAGTGCTTCCACCAGATCGTCGTTCTGGGCATCCAGATAACGTTTACGCTCGGATTGTTGCTGGTATTCGTCGATGGCCGCGAGGTTGATCGCGCCGAGGCGCTGAATCCGCGCGGCAATACGCTCGAGTTCTTCTTCGGCGTCTTTCTCGCTGGCCCCGGCCACCAGGGTGGCGAGCACGCCATTGAGATCGTAGCCATCTTCGAGCAATTGATCCTGCAAGGTCTTGCGCCGCACCGTCAACGCTTGCCATTCCATGCGTTGCTGTTCGAGCTGGCTGCGAATCAACTGGGATTGCTGCTCGGCCTGAGTCCGGCGCTTTTCAGCATCGCGCAGTTCACGGTCGGCGTCTTCCATGGCGATTTGCCCGGTCTTGAGCTCTTCGTCGACGGTCATGCGTTTGTCGAGCAACTCTTCGAGCTTCAGCCGCAGCTCTTCCAGCGGTGCCTCGCCCTCTTCCAGATTGAGGCTCAGCTGTTCGCGCTTCTCGGTCAGGCGCTCTGCCTGCATTTCCAGCCGCTCAAGGGCCTGACGGGTGGAATCGTGTTGCGCCTTCAACGACCCCAGGCGCACCGCCAATTGATGCGCATGGTCCTTGTGCTGCCGGGCTTCCTGGCGCACCCGGTCGAGGCGTTCGCGCAGGCTGTCGCGCTGGGCCAGCAGCAACTCGCGCTGCTCGGTATCCAGCGCCATGCTGTCGAGGGCTTCCTGCAATTGCAGGCGCGCTTCGCCGATGTTTTCGTGTTCCAGGGCGCGCTGTTCGCTGAGCTCGGTGAGTTCTTCATCGAGACGGCTGCGGCGCAGGGTCAACTGTTCGACCTTGGCTTTACCAGCCGACAACTGGGCTTTCAATTCGCCCTGCTGACGCGCTTCGTCTTGCAGCAGACGGCGCAAATGTTCGCGGCCGTTTTCCTGCTGACGCTGTTGCGCCCTGAGATTCTGAAGTTGGGTTTCCAGAGTTTCAACCGTGGCTTCGCGTTCTTCACGCTCCAGGCCCAGCCGTTGGATTTCCTGGCCACGGGCGAGTACGCCGCTTTCTGCCTCGCTAGCCCGACGTACGCGTAAAAAGTGCCTGCCAACCCAGTAGCCGTCGCGGCTAATCAGGCTTTGGCCAGCAGCCAATTGCCCGCGCAAGGCCAAGGCCTGTTCAAGGCTGTCGACCGGTTTGACCTGCCCCAGCCAAGGTGACAGATCGATCTGCGCCTCAACCTTGTCGAGCAAACTGCCGGGCATGCGCACGCCATCGCTGGCCGGGCTGAGCAGGCGCAGATCGCCTTGGGCGAACCCGGCCAGATCGAAATCACCGAAGTCGTCCACCAGCACCGCTTGCAGGTCGGCGCCGAGCACGGTTTCCACCGCCAGCTCCCAACCCGCTTCAACTTTCAGGCCTTCGGCCAAACGCGGACGATCCGCCAGATGCTGTTCGCGCAGCCATTCGGCGGTGCCGGTGCCCGGATCGAGCGCGGCTTGCTGCAAGGCTTCCAGCGATGCCAGCCGACCGTTGAGCCGCTGCAAATCACCTTGGGCTTGCTGCTGCGCCGACAACGCTTGCTGCAACTCCTGACGCAGTTGCTCAAGACGTTCGACTTGCGCCTCTTCACTGGCCTGCAAGTCTTCCAGCGTCGCCTCGGACGCGGCCAACTGCTCGCTGAGCTCCATGATCGCCGCGTCTTCCGGGTCCGCCGAAAGCAGCGCGCGCTCTTCGGCCAGACGCTTCTGGCGATCGGCCAATCGCTCCATGCTGGTTTCCAGCTGCTGGATCCGCGACTGCTGAACTTCAGCCTGGCGACGCGGCTCGGCGGCGGTGAGGTTGAAGGTGTCCCACTGCTCCTGCCAGCCATGCATGGTGGTTTCGGATTCTTCCAGTGCGGCGGCGGCCTCTTCGGCGGCGGCGCTGGTGACTTCCTGTTCCGGCGTGAGCATGTCCAGCTCTTCGCCCAAAGTCAGCAGTAAGGTGCGGTCATGGCCCAAGTGCGATTCGGTTTCCAGCCGCGCGCGCTCGGCTTCTTTCAGATCGTCCTGCAATTGACGCAAGCGCTGCTGACCGTGCTGGATACTCTGCTCGACCCGGGCGATGTCGCCGCCGACCGAATAGAAGCGCCCCTGCACCAGATTGAAGCGCTCGGACAGGTCGTGATGCCCGTCACGCAGGCGTTCAATGGCCGCGTCGGCGTTGCGCTGCTCGGCCACCAGGGCTTCAAAGGTGATTTCCTGGGTGCCGATGATCGCTTCGCGCTGGCCGACCTGCTCGTTCAGCGCCTGCCAGCGCAAGGCTGACAGCTGAGCCTTGAGCTGACGCTCTTCGCCTTTGTATTCCTGATACTTCTTGGCGGCCTCGGCCTGGCGGTGCAAGCGTTCAAGCTGACGCTCGAGCTCTTCGCGCAGGTCGGTCAGGCGGGCCAGGTTTTCATGGGTGCGGCGGATGCGGTTTTCGGTTTCGCGCCGGCGCTCCTTGTACTTGGAGATGCCCGCCGCTTCTTCGATAAAGTTACGCAGGTCTTCCGGCTTGGCTTCGATCAGCTTGGAGATCATCCCCTGCTCGATGATCGAATAGCTGCGCGGGCCGAGACCGGTGCCGAGGAAAATGTCAGTGATGTCACGACGACGGCATTTGGCGCCGTTGAGGAAATAACTGTTCTGGCTGTCGCGGGTCACTTTGCGGCGGATGGAAATTTCCGCGTA
This sequence comes from Pseudomonas sp. 05N433, assembly GCF_056396925.1. Taxonomy (NCBI): domain Bacteria; kingdom Pseudomonadati; phylum Pseudomonadota; class Gammaproteobacteria; order Pseudomonadales; family Pseudomonadaceae; genus Pseudomonas; species Pseudomonas sp. 05N433. Next base: position 119,467 of record NZ_JBFTML010000004.1, read on the forward strand.
GGCGGCGTATTCGCCGATCAAGGTGCCATCGGAGTTATCGAACACCAGCTCGATGCTCGCCTGGCTCACCGGTTTACGGCTGGTGGAGCCGTTGAAGATGACGTCGGTCATCGACTCGCCGCGCAAGTTCTTGGCCGAGCTCTCGCCCATCACCCAACGCACGGCGTCGATGATGTTCGACTTGCCACAGCCATTGGGCCCGACCACCGCCGCCATGTTACTGGGGAAGTTCACCGTGGTCGGGTCGACGAAGGATTTGAACCCCGCCAGTTTGATGCACTTGAGCCGCACGCTTAAGCGACCGTCAAGGCAGAAACCACCAGATCGCAACTGCGCTGGGCATACGCCGTCAGCACCACGCGGATCTGCGCAAAGTCACGGGCCAGCACGGCGGCCAGCAGGCGTTCGAACAGTTCCAGGAACTCGCTCATCGAGGCCTTGCGCTGCTCCAACGCCAGGAAATACGCACGGCTCATGGCCGGCTGCAGATTCTCGACGGTTTCCTGCAAGTACGGGTTGTTGGCGAACGGATACGCGGCACGCATCACGCTGAAGCTGTCGTCGACGAACGTGCGGATGTCCTGGCGTTCGTAGCTGGCGGTCAGGCGCTGCTGGATCTGCAGGAATGGCGCCATGTCGGCCTGGACTTGCCAACCGCTGGCCACGGCATTGCCGAGCAATATGTACAACTCGCTCATCAGCGTGCACAGGCTCTGCACCTTGTGCGCCGTCAGTTCGGTCACGTGGGCGCCACGTCGCGGCAAAATCGCGATCAAGTGGCGGCGCTCGAGGATCAGCAAGGCCTCACGGACTGAACCGCGGCTGACATTGAGGGCCAGCGTGACCTTCTGTTCCTGGATGCGCTCCCCCGGCTTCATTTCGCCGCGAATGATACGTTCGGCGAGGTGGTGAGCGATTTGCTCGGCGAGGCTGTCCGGCGCCTTGAACGTCATGGTTGTCCTTCAAACTCTTCGATCTGCACAAGCGGCGCAGTGTAGCGCAATTGAGGGGTCATGGCGGAGTGCCCACCCAGCGGTTTTTGGCACGATTCAAGCAAAAAGCAGGCTATCCCGTGAGGGTCAATAATGAAGGAACGAGTCGTTGATCGACAAAATGCCATTTCCTGACCTTTAAGTCAGAAAATCATTGACCGGAAAGTCAGACCTGATAAATTCGGCTCATGTCGGTTAACAACAATAATGAGTTTGCGAGGCCATCCGTGATCCAGTTTTTACTCAACCAGGAACTCCGTAGCGAGCACGCCCTGGACCCGAACCTGACTGTGCTCAATTACTTGCGCGAACATGTGGGCAAACCCGGCACCAAAGAAGGCTGCGCCAGCGGTGACTGTGGCGCGTGCACTGTGGTGGTCGGCGAGCTGCAGACGGATGACGATGGCCGCGAACACATTCGCTATCGCAGCCTCAACTCGTGCCTGACCTTTATTTCGTCGCTGCACGGCAAGCAACTGATCAGCGTCGAAGACCTCAAGCACCAAGGCCAACTGCACAGCGTACAAAAAGCCATGGTCGAGTGCCACGGCTCGCAGTGCGGCTTCTGCACCCCGGGCTTTGTCATGTCGTTGTTCGCCCTGCAAAAGAACAGCGATCAACCGGACTCCCACAAGGCCCATGAAGCGCTGGCCGGCAACCTCTGCCGCTGCACCGGTTATCGGCCGATCCTGGCCGCCGCCGAGCAATCCTGCTGCAACAAGCAACCGGACCAGTTCGATGCTCGCGAAGCGCAAACCATCGCTCGCCTGAAAGCCATCGCCCCCACCGACATCGGTGAACTCAACAGTGGCGACAAACGCTGCCTGGTGCCGTTGACCGTGGCCGATCTGGCCGACCTCTACGACGCTTATCCACAGGCCCGCCTGCTGGCCGGCGGTACCGACCTGGCGCTGGAAGTCACGCAATTCCACCGCACCTTGCCGGTGATGATCTACGTCGGCAACGTCGCCGAAATGAAGCGCATCGATCGCTTCGACGATCGCCTGGAAATCGGCGCCGCCACCGCCCTCTCCGACTGTTACGACGCTTTGAAGGCCGAGTACCCGGACTTCGGCGAATTGCTGCAGCGCTTCGCTTCGTTGCAGATTCGCAACCAGGGCACCCTCGGCGGCAATATCGGCAACGCCTCGCCGATCGGTGACTCGCCACCGCTGCTGATCGCCCTTGGCGCGCAGATCGTGCTGTGCAAAGGCGAGACTCGCCGCACCCTGGCCCTGGAAGATTACTTCATCGATTACCGGGTCACCGCACGCCAGGAAAGCGAGTTCATCGAGAAGATCATCGTGCCCCGCGCCAGCGCTGAACAACTGTTCCGCGCCTACAAGGTGTCAAAGCGTCTGGACGACGACATTTCCGCAGTCTGCGCAGCATTCAACCTGCGCATCGACAATGGCGTAGTCGCCGACGCCCGCGTTGCTTTCGGCGGCATGGCGGCCATCCCGAAACGTGCGAAAAACTGCGAAGCCGCGCTGGTTGGCGCACCGTTCAACAACGCCACCATTGAACGCGCCTGCGCCGCACTGGCCGAAGATTTCACACCGCTCTCGGACTTCCGCGCCAGCAAGGAATACCGCCTGCTCAGCGCGCAGAACCTGCTGCGCAAATACTTCATCGAACTGCAAACACCGCACATCGAGACTCGGGTGACCGCTTATGTCTAATCATCACGCCGTAGAGAAGACCCAAGCCGAACTGGCTGAATTGTTCGCCAAGGACCTGACCACCGGCGTCGGCCGCAGCGTCAAGCACGACAGCGCCGCCAAGCATGTGTCCGGTGAAGCGCAGTACATCGACGATCGGCTGGAATTCCCCAATCAGCTGCACGTATACGCACGGCTGTCGGATCGCGCCCACGCGAAAATCATCAGCATCGACACCCAGCCCTGCTACGCCTTCGAAGGCGTGCGCATCGCCATCACCCACGAAGACGTGCCGGGCCTGAAAGACATCGGCCCGCTGTTGCCGGGCGATCCGCTGCTGGCCATCGATGATGTGCAGTTCGTCGGCCAACCGGTTCTCGCCGTCGCCGCGAAAGACCTGGAAACCGCGCGCAAAGCCGCGATGGCAGCGATCATCGTATACGAAGACCTCGAACCGGTTCTGGACGTGGTCGAAGCCCTGCGCAAACGCCATTTCGTGCTCGACAGCCATACCCACCAGCGCGGCGATTCGGCCAATGCCTTGGCCACTGCCGAGCATCGTATCCAGGGCACGCTGCACATCGGCGGCCAGGAACACTTTTATCTGGAAACCCAGATCTCCTCGGTGATGCCGACTGAAGACGGCGGGATGATCGTTTACTGCTCGACCCAGAACCCCACCGAAGTGCAGAAACTGGTGGCCGAAGTGCTGGACGTGTCGATGAACAAGATCGTCGTCGACATGCGCCGCATGGGCGGTGGTTTCGGCGGCAAGGAAACCCAGGCGGCAAGCCCGGCGTGCCTGTGCGCGGTGATCGCGCACCTGACCGGTCAACCCACAAAAATGCGCCTGCCGCGTGTTGAAGACATGCTGATGACCGGCAAGCGTCACCCGTTCTACGTCGAGTACGACGTAGGCTTCGACAGCACCGGCCGCCTGCACGGCATCGCCCTGGAGCTGGCCGGTAACTGCGGTTGCTCACCGGATTTGTCGGCGTCGATTGTCGACCGCGCGATGTTCCATGCCGACAACTCGTACTACCTGGGCGATGCGACCATCAATGGTCACCGCTGCAAGACCAACACCGCATCGAACACCGCTTACCGTGGCTTCGGTGGCCCACAAGGCATGGTTGCGATCGAAGAAGTGATGGACGCCATAGCCCGTCATCTGGCCCTCGATCCGCTGGCGGTGCGCAAGGCCAACTACTACGGCAAGACCGAGCGCAACGTCACCCATTACTACCAGACCGTCGAGCACAACATGCTCGAGGAAATGACCGCCGAACTGGAAGCCAGCAGCCAGTACGCCGAGCGTCGCGAAGCGATTCGTCGCTACAACGCCAACAGCCCGATCCTGAAAAAAGGCCTGGCGCTGACCCCGGTGAAATTCGGTATTTCCTTCACCGCCAGTTTCCTCAACCAGGCCGGTGCGCTGGTGCATGTCTACACCGACGGCAGCATCCACCTGAACCACGGCGGCACCGAGATGGGCCAGGGCCTGAACACCAAGGTTGCACAAGTGGTGGCTGAAGTATTCCAGGTGGAAATGGACCGGGTGCAGATCACCGCGACCAACACCGACAAAGTGCCGAACACCTCGCCGACCGCCGCTTCCAGCGGCGCCGACCTCAACGGTAAAGCCGCACAGAATGCCGCGGAAATCATCAAGAAACGCCTGGTGGAATTTACCGCGCGACAATACAAGGTCAGCGAAGAAGACGTGGAATTCCACAACGGTCATGTGCGGGTTCGCGATCACATCCTGACGTTCGAAGCGCTGATCCAGCAGGCGTATTTCGCCCAGGTGTCGTTGTCGAGCACTGGCTTCTACAAGACTCCGAAAATCTACTACGACCGCAGTCAGGCTCGCGGTCGGCCGTTCTACTACTACGCCTTCGGCGCGGCCTGCGCCGAGGTGATCGTCGACACCCTGACCGGCGAGTACAAGATGCTGCGTACCGACATCCTCCACGACGTCGGCGCCTCGCTGAACCCGGCCATCGACATCGGTCAGGTCGAGGGCGGTTTCATCCAGGGCATGGGCTGGCTGACCATGGAAGAACTGGTGTGGAACGACAAAGGCAAACTGATGACCAACGGCCCGGCCAGCTACAAAATCCCGGCCGTGGCGGACATGCCGTTGGACCTGCGGGTGAAGCTGGTGGAAAACCGCAAGAACCCGGAAGACACGGTGTTCCATTCCAAGGCTGTGGGTGAGCCGCCGTTCATGCTTGGCATCGCCGTCTGGTGCGCGATCAAGGACGCCGTGGCGAGTTTGGGCGACTACCGGCATCAACCGAAAATCGACGCGCCGGCGACGCCAGAGCGGGTGTTGTGGGGCTGTGAGCAGATGCGTCAGTTGAAGGCGGTGAAGGCCGTCGAAACTGAGTCGGAAGTAGTGGTTTGATCGTTCCCACGCTCTGCGTGGGAATACAGCCCGCGACGCTCTGCGTCGCATTGTGAACAGCGGACGCGGAGCGTCCAGAGATGCATTCCCACGCCGAGCGTGGGAACGATCTTGAGAGGTGAACATGTATAACTGGATCGACGCCCTCGCCGACCTGCAAAACCGGGGTGAACCCTGTGTGTTGGTGACCATCATCGAAGAGCTCGGCTCGACGCCGCGCAATGCCGGCTCGAAGATGGTCATCAGCGCCACGCAAACGTTCGACACCATTGGTGGCGGGCATCTGGAATACAAGGCCATGCAGATCGGCCGCGAGATGCTTGCCAGCGGCCGGCAGGACACCCATCTGGAGCGCTTCAGCCTCGGCGCCAGCCTGGGCCAGTGCTGCGGCGGCGTGACCGTGCTGCTGTTCGAACCGATGGGCCAGGTGCAAGCGCAGATTGCTGTATTCGGCGCCGGACACGTCGGTCGGGCGCTGGTGCCGCTGCTCGCCAGCCTGCCCTGCCGGGTGCGCTGGATCGATTCGCGGGAAGCCGAATTCCCCGAACAGATCCCCCACGGTGTGCGCAAAATCGTCACCGAAGAACCGCTGGATGAAGTCGATGACCTGCCCGCTGGCAGCTACTGCATTGTCATGACTCACAACCACCAGCTCGACCTCGAACYCACCGCCGCGATCCTCAAGCGCAACGACTTCGCCTACTTCGGCCTGATCGGTTCGAAAACCAAACGGGTGAAATTCGAACACCGCCTGCGTGATCGTGGTTTCGACAGCGCCGTGCTGCAACGCATGCGCTGCCCGATGGGGCTGGGCGAAGTCAAAGGCAAGTTACCTGTGGAAATCGCCATCTCCATCGCCGGCGAAATCATCGCCACCTATAACGCGAATTTCGGCCAGCACACCGCCAGCGCCGGATCATCGATCGCCAAACTGCTGCCTGCTTCGCGCCGCAGCCAAGCTTCTAACTGAAGAGCTTCGAACTGAAAAGCCTCGAATTGAAAAGCTTCGAACCAATTGAGAACCCAAGCCAATGACTCGCAAAGCCTACCGCGCCGCCATTCTGCACAGCATCGCCGACCCTGCCGAAGTGGGTATCGAAGCCTCGTATGAGTATTTCGAAGACGGCCTGCTGGTGGTCGAGAACGGCCAGATCAACGCCATCGGCCACGCCAGCGAATTGCTGCCAACGCTGCCGGCCGACATCGAGATCGCCCATCATCAGGACGCACTGATCACCCCCGGTTTCATCGATACCCACATTCACCTGCCGCAAACCGGCATGGTCGGCGCCTACGGCGAGCAACTGCTGGACTGGCTGAACACCTACACCTTCCCGTGCGAAAGCCAGTTCGCCGACAAGGCTCACGCTGACGAAGTGGCGGATATTTTCATCAAGGAACTGCTGCGCAACGGCACCACCACCGCCCTGGTCTTCGGCAGCGTGCATCCGCAATCGGTGAACTCGTTTTTCGAGGCTGCCGAGCAACTGGATCTGCGGATGATCGCCGGCAAGGTGATGATGGATCGCAACGCGYCGGACTACCTGACTGACACTGCCGAATCGAGCTACGTCGAAAGCAAGGCGCTGATCGAACGCTGGCACGGCAAGGGCCGCCTGCATTACGCCGTCACCCCGCGCTTCGCCCCGACCAGCACCCCGGAGCAACTGACCCTCGCCGGCCAGTTGCTCAGCGAATACCCGGATCTGTACATGCAGACTCACATCAGCGAAAACCTCAAGGAAGTCGAGTGGGTCAAGGCACTGTTCCCGGAGCGCAAGGGCTACCTGGACGTCTACGATCACTACCAACTGCTCGGCGAGCGCTCGGTGTTCGCCCACGGCGTGCACCTGTGCGACGACGAATGCGCGCGCCTGGCGCAGACCGGATCGGCGATTGCGTTCTGCCCGACCTCGAACTTCTTCCTCGGCAGCGGCTTGTTCAACCTGCCGATGGCCGAGAAGCACAAACTGAATGTCGGACTGGGCACGGACGTCGGCGGCGGCACCAGTTTCTCGCTGCTGCAAACCCTGAACGAAGCGTACAAGGTCATGCAGCTGCAAGGCGCACGGCTGAGCCCGTTCAAGTCGCTTTACCTCGCCACCCTCGGCGGTGCCCGCGCGCTGCGCCTGGAAGACAAGATCGGCACCCTGCAACCGGGCACCGACGCGGACTTCCTGGTGCTGGACTACAACGCGACGCCGCTGCTGAGCTATCGCCTGAAGCAGGCCAATAACATTGCCGAGACGTTGTTTGTGTTGATGACGCTGGGGGATGATCGGACTGTGCTGCAGACGTACGCGGCGGGGAATCTGGTGCATCAGCGTTAAGGTTTTTCGGGCATAAAAAATCCCCCGCATTCATTGATTGCGGGGGATTTTTTTGTCGCCTGTCAGACCGCTATCGCGACTCGGCCCGATTTATAGCTTGGCAGTCGAGCGCCCTGGCTTCTTGGTCTGCAACAGATGCGAGAACACCGCATGCAAATCATCCGACGCGCTTTCTTCGTCGAGGTTGAGTTTGCTGTCGATGTGGTCCATGTGATGCATCATCAAATCCACCGCCAGCGTCGCGTCCCGCGCTTCGATGGCGTCGATCAGCTGGGTGTGTTCATCGTAGGAACAGTGGGAACGGTTGCCGCTCTCATACTGGGCGATGATCAGCGATGTCTGGGACACCAGGCTGCGCTGGAAGCTGATCAGCGGCGCGTTCTTCGCCGCCTCGGCCAGTTTCAAGTGAAACTCGCCCGACAGACGAATACCGGCACCGCGATCGCCACGGGAGAAGCTGTCGCGCTCGTCGTTGACCATCTGCCGCAAGTCGGCAATCTGCTCGGCAGTGGCGTGCTGCACCGCCAACTCAGTGATCGCCCGCTCCACCAGCCGCCGCGCCATGAACACCTGGCGAGCCTCCTCGACACTCGGGCTGGCAACGACAGCGCCGCGATTCGGACGCAGCAACACCACGCCTTCATGGGCCAGACGCGACAGCGCGCGGCGAATGATGGTGCGGCTGACCCCGAAAATTTCCCCCAGCGCTTCTTCGCTCAACTTGGTGCCGGGCGCCAGACGCTGTTCGAGGATGGCCTCGAAGATATGCGCGTAGACAATATCGTCCTGGGTACCGCTGCGGCCGGCTTTGCCTGCTCGCGGTTGTTTCTTGAGGGGTTGCAACTGTTCGTTCATGGGCACTCGAGTCGGGAGAACTGCGGCGAATTGACCGTGACTGTAATACGGCACAGTGGGTCACTGGCAAGTATCGCGTAAAAAACACTGCAATTGTACACAATGGCGGGTGGCAACACGACTGTACGGCTGTTTGTCGCCTTTGCTGTATCGCAACGCCCGGTTACGTTTCAGTTTAGGCTTGAACGCGCAAACCTGTGGGCGGGAACTGAAGTGAAGAGACCATTGTGGCGAGGGAGCTTGCTCCCGCTCGGCGGCGAAGCCGTCGTTGATGCTGCTAACGCGCTTCATCTATCTGAGCGCATTGGATTGTTTGGGGGGCCGCTTCGCAGCCCAGCGGGAGCAAGCTCCCTCGCCACAAAAGCTCCCCGGAGTTGATTATTTCTATAAAACAAGGAACACCGCTGTCATGACCGACGCCACGCACACGCAGCTTCGTCCCCTGACCGACACGTCGCCCTCGGCCATTGTCGCCGGGTTCATCGCCATGATGACCGGTTACACCAGTTCGCTGGTGCTGATGTTCCAGGCAGGCCAAGCGGCGGGCCTGAGCAGCGGGCAGATTTCGTCGTGGATCTGGGCGATCTCCATCGGCATGGCGGTGTGCTCGATCGGCCTGTCCTTGCGCTATCGCACCCCGATTACCATTGCCTGGTCGACCCCCGGCGCGGCGTTGCTGATCACCAGCCTGGGCGGTGTCAGCTACGGCGAGGCCATCGGCGCCTACATTACTTGCGCAGTGTTGGTGACCGTGTGCGGCCTGACGGGCAGTTTCGAACGGCTGGTGAAAAAGATTCCGGCCTCGTTGGCGGCGGCGTTGCTGGCGGGGATTCTGTTCAAGATCGGCAGCGAGATTTTCGTCGCCGCCCAGCACCGCACCGCGCTGGTCCTGGGGATGTTCTTCACGTATCTGCTGGTCAAGCGCCTGTCGCCACGCTACGCCGTGCTTGCGGCACTGTTGATCGGCACCGCGCTGGCCGGTTTCATGGGGTTGCTGGATTTCAGTGGCTTTCACCTGGAAGTCGCGACGCCGGTCTGGACCACGCCGCATTTCTCCCTGGCCGCGACCATCAGCATCGGCATCCCGCTGTTCGTGGTGGCGATGACCTCGCAGAACATGCCGGGCATCGCCGTTTTGCGCGCCGACGGCTACAACGTCCCGGCCTCGCCGCTGATCACCACCACTGGGATTGCCTCGCTGCTGTTGGCACCGTTCGGCTCCCACGGCATCAACCTGGCCGCCATCAGCGCAGCGATCTGCACCGGGCCGCACGCCCATGAGGATCGCAACAAGCGCTACACGGCAGCGGTCTGGTGCGGGATTTTCTACGGGATTGCCGGAGTGTTCGGCGCGACACTGGCGGCGTTGTTTGCCGCGTTGCCTAAAGAACTGGTGCTGTCGATTGCCGCGCTGGCGCTGTTCGGCTCAATCATCAACGGGCTGAGCATTGCCATGGCGCAAGTGCAGGAACGGGAAGCGGCGCTGATTACCTTTATGGTGACGGCATCGGGGCTGACGCTGTTTTCCATCGGTTCGGCGTTCTGGGGGATTGTCGCGGGGGTGTTGACGCTGGTGATTCTGAATTGGCGCAAGGCCTGAAAAAAACGGCGACCCTTGGGTCGCCGTTTTTTTGAACATCAGGCTACCGGATTGATCGGCTTTTCCGGGTACCAGACGTCGATCAGCGGGCTGACTTCAGCGCTGGTCAATTCACTACGGCCCTTGAGCCAGGCTTCAACAGCGGCACGCTGTGCTTCGGTCACCGAGCCACGCTTCTGCAGGCAAACCAGACCGAAGTCATCGCCGCCCACATAACCCAGACCGTTGGCTTCCATGGCTTCTTTCAGGAACGCGTCGAGGAAAGCATCAATGGCTTCATCAGCCAAATCTTCTTTGAAATCCAGGTTCAGTTCGAAACCCAGCTCTTGAAATTCATCGACGCACAGTTTTTTGCGCAGACGCTGGGAACGGTTAGTCGCCATTGGAACAATCCTCATAAGTAATAACGGGCGGCACTTTAGCAGTTTAAGGCGCCGATTACCCGCCTCAGAACGGCGCGACGTCTACCGTCGGTAAAAAAATAGCGGATTAGTCGACCAAGGTGCGGCACAAGCCCTTGCACCTTGGGGCATAATGCCGACACTTTCATGACCGCTGAGGGAATTTATCACCATGCCCTCGTCTTTTTTCCCCTCGGCTGTAGGGTTTTATTTCAGATGATCAAATCTTTGCGTCCATTGCTGCTGGCCAGCCTTCTTCTGCCCCTGGCCCTCCCCGTTTCCGCCGCACCGATCAACACCGCCCTGTCGCCCAACGTTGAAAAGGCCCTCAAGGCCAGCAAATTGCCGGACAGTGCCTTGTCGCTGGTGATGATCCCGCTTAATGGCCCGGGCACCTCAACCGTTTATAACGCTGACGTTTCGGTCAACCCGGCCTCGACCATGAAACTGGTCACCACCTATGCGGCGCTGGAAATGCTTGGCCCGAACCATCAGTGGAAAACCGAGTTCTACACCGACGGCACCCTCAGCGGTGGCATCCTCAACGGTAACCTCTACCTCAAGGGTGGCGGCGATCCGAAGCTGAACATGGAAAAACTCTGGCTGCTGATGCGCGACTTGCGCGCCAATGGCGTGACCCAGGTCACCGGTGACCTGGTGCTGGACCGCGGCTTCTTCGTGCAGCCGCAACTGCCCGAGTTCAACGACGACGGCAATGACGAGAACAAACCGTTCCTGGTCAAGCCCGACGCACTGCTGGTCAACCTCAAGGCCCTGCGTTTCGTGGCCCGCAACGATTCGGGCAAGGTCCTGGTGTCGGTCGAGCCGCCGATTGCCAGCATCCGCATCGACAATCAGGTCAAGGCGCTCAACTCCAAGCAATGCACCGGGGGCGTGCGCTACAACCCGGTGACCCAGGCTGATGGCAGCGTCACCGTGACCGTCGGCGGCCAGTTGGGCGAAGGTTGCAGCTCCCAGACCTACCTGTCGCTACTCGACCACGCGACCTACACCGCCGGCGCCGTGCGCGCGATCTGGAAGGAACTGGGCGGCAGCATCCAGGGCCAGGATCGTCTGGCACCGACGCCGAGCAGCGCCAAGGTGCTGGCCCGGGCCTACTCGCCAGACCTGGCGGAAATCATTCGCGACATCAACAAGTACAGTAACAACACCATGGCTCAGCAGTTGTTCCTGAGCCTGGGCCAGAAATTCCGCACCGACGCCGACAGTGATGACGCCAAAGCGGCCCAGCGCGTGGTGCGTCAATGGCTGGCGCAGAAAGGCATCACCGCACCGCACCTGGTGATGGAGAACGGCTCCGGCCTGTCCCGCGCCGAACGGGTAAGCGCGCGTGAAATGGCCGCGATGCTGCAAGCCGCCTGGCGCAGCCCGTACGCCGCCGAGTTCATCAGCTCGATGCCGATTGCCGGCACCGACGGCACCATGCGCAAACGCCTGAAGCGCACGGCCATGACCGGTGAAGCCCACGTCAAGACTGGCACCCTGAACACCGTGCGTGCCATCTCCGGCTTCAGCCGCGATGTCAATGGCAATACCTGGGCAGTGGTGGCGATCCTTAACGACAAGGCTCCGTTTGGCGCGTCTTCGGTGCTGGATCAGGTGCTGCTGGACTTGTATCGCCAGCCGAAGCTGCCGACCACGGCATCGGTGTTGTAACCGGATCCATAGAACACCCCAGATCCAATGTTGGAGATTCTATGTTGCAGGGCAACCCTGCAACATAGAATCTCCAACAGGGTCTGTATGCAGACCTAACTCATCTGCCCCTCAACCCGATCCCTTCCCGCCTGCTTCGCCGCGTAAACCCCCGAATCCGCCCGCAACAGCAACGCATCCGCGCCTTCCCCGGCCCGCCAGCTGGCAATCCCGAAACTTGCGGTAACGATACCCACCTCGTCGATCGGCGAACTGCGCAACCCTTGCCATAGTTCCAAGGCCAGCACATGAGCCTGCTCGCCGTCGATGTCCGGACAGAGCACCATGAACTCTTCGCCCCCCAGGCGACAGAACACATCGGTGCGCCGCAGGCGACGGCCAATACGCTCACACACCGCCTGCAATACCCGATCGCCCACGGCATGGCCGTGCTGGTCATTGATGCGTTTGAAGTGGTCGATGTCGAGCATGATCACCGACAACTCGCCACCGCCGCGCTCGACCCGGGCCATTTCGGTGGTCAGGCGCTCCTGGAAGTAGCGGCGGTTATAGATCCCGGTCAATGAGTCGGTCACCGACAGTGCGCGCAACTCCTCTTCCACCCGCTTGAGGTCGGAAATGTCCGAAATGTAGCCATGCCACAGCACACCGCCACCGGGCAGTTCCTCCGGCGTTGCTTCGCCGCGGACCCAGCGCAGGCCACGCTCGGGCAATTGCACGCGATACTCTTCGCGCCAGGGGCTGAGGTTGTCCGCCGACACCTGGATCGACGCGCGGACCCGGCGCGAGTCCTGAGGATGAATCCGCGAGAACACCGCTTCGGCATTGCTCAGCAGTACCTCCAATTCGAGTTCGTAGATCTCGCGCATCCCGTCGCTGGCGTAGATAATGCTGAAGCGCCCATCGAACTCCATCTTGAACTGGTAAATCCCGCCGGGCACATGGGCACTGAGCTTCTTCAACAATAGGTCCCGCGCCGCCAGAGCCTCGTGGACACGCTTGCGCTCGGTGACGTCGATACAGATCGCCAGGTGCCCAACCCACAGCCCTTGTTCGTCGAGAACTGGGGTCGCCAGCATGTTCACCGTCAAATGGCTACCGTCGCGGCGCACCAGCGTCCACTCCCGGGCTTCATGACCGCCCTCTTCCCCGCCTTCGACCAACATGGCCTGACAGGTCGGAATCGGCTTGCCATAGCGCGCGCTCAACTCCGCCGACCGCGCCTCGAGCTCCCGGGGCAGGTGCAGGTTTTCCAGGGTCATGTGGCCCACGGCCTGCGCACTGGAGTAACCGAGCATGTGCTCGGCACCGGCATTGAAAGTGCTGACGATCCCCCGCAGGTCGGTGGCGATGATCGCCACCTGAGTCGCAGCATCCAGCACGCCGCGCAATTGGCCATGCGTGCCGCGCAGCTCTTGCTCACGGGCGTGCAGTTCCTCGGTCCGTTGCTCGACCATTTTCAGCGCCCGTTGCCGCTGGCTGACCAACACATAGAGAAACACACTGAGCAACAAGCTGAGTAAACCACCCAGCACCACCTGGCTGGTCACTGAAGAATGGTTGGCTTGCAGGAACGCAGCACTGGGGCGCATATCCACTTGATAATCGTGGTCGGCCAGGCGCAGCAAGCGCGTGGAGGATAAGTCACTGGCCCCCGCCGGGTTGGTCGACTCGTACAGCACTTCGTGTTGGTCATCGGTGGACAAGTCGAGAATGCGCACCGAGAGAGAATCATGATTCTCTTCCGGCAGCCCGTCCGCCAGCAGCTGGCGCATGCTGATCACCGCCATCACATACCCGGCGGGCGTGGTGCCCGGCAGCTGCTGACGGCTGACCGGTGCCACCAGCAACACACCCCGTGAATAGGCAGGCTCAATGCCTACCAGATGCAATGGTTGCGAGACAACCATGCCGCCAGTTCGATCGGCACGCTCCAGGGTCAAACGGCGCAGGGGCTGGGCCAGCAGGTCGTAACCCAGCGGCGTGGGCAGTCGGCTCTGGGTTTGGGTATAGAGCACCGGCACGTACTCGTCCCGTTCCGCGGCCGGTTGCAACTGGCCGTCGGCGGTGAGTTCGCGAAAGGTGAAATTGCTCAAGCCTTCGTCATGCACGAAGCGTTCAAGCAAGGGGCGTTCGGCGCGGGAAACCCGTGGTGCCCAGGAATAGGCTTGAGTGCGCCGCAAAAGAGGTTTGGCGTAACCGTCGAATTCCTCGCGGGACACCGACTCGGAATTGGCGAAGAACCGGCGCAGGCCATCAAGGCGCTGCTCCTGATCTTCGAAACGTTCTACGATACGGCTGTAGCGTTCACTGGCGAGCAGTTGGAAACGTTGCCGCATTTGCTGATGAAACTGATTGAGTGTTGCCCAGGCCAGCAACCCCGTAAGAATCCCGCCGACGAGCAATACCAGCAGCGCGACCAGCCAGGCCGAGACATCTTCGCTGATAAAACCCAGGATCTTGGGGCGCACGGCGTGTAACGACATAAACGCAACTCATAACGCCAGGTGCCGGAAAGCCCATTGGCCATGAGTTGAGTTATAGCTATTAGCCACTAATTTGACCAGCACTGAAAGAACCAAAGAGCCTTTAAAAATCAAGGCTCTGTGGATCCAATCAGGCTTAAGTGTCAGCGAGCAGTGATCTTCCAGGCACGGTGGATCTTGCCATTACGGGCGAAATCCGGATCGATGGTCTGGGCCGTGATTTCTTCAATGGCATAACGCTCGGTGAGGTTTTCCTCGAGCTGGAACTTGCGGAAGTTGTTGGAGAAGTACAACACCCCACCCGGTGCCAGTCGCGCCATGGCCAGGTCGATCAACTGCACCTGGTCACGCTGCACGTCGAAGATCCCTTCCATGCGTTTGGAGTTGGAGAAGGTCGGCGGGTCGATGAAGATCAGGTCGTATTCGTCACGGCAGGCGTCGAGCCAGGCCATCACGTCGCCCTGCTCCAGACGGTTCTTGTCGGAGAAACCGTTCAGCGACAGATTGCGCCGCGCCCAGTCCAGGTAAGTTTTCGACAGGTCGACGCTGGTGGTGCTGCGCGCACCGCCCTTGGCCGCATGCACACTGGCCGTCGCGGTGTAGCAATACAGGTTGAGGAAGCGTTTGCCGGCCGCCTCTTTCTGAATCCGCATGCGCATCGGCCGGTGGTCGAGGAACAACCCGGTGTCGAGGTAGTCGGTGAGGTTCACCAGCAGCTTCACGCCGCCTTCGTTAACCTCGTTGAACTTGCCCTGGGCGCTCTGGCGTTCGTACTGCTTGGTGCCGCTCTGACGTTCGCGACGCTTGACCACCACGCGGCTCTTGTCGATGTTCAACGCCTGCGGGATTGCCGCGAGGGCATCGAACATCCGCGCCGAGGCTTTTTCCGGATCGATGGATTTCGGCGCGGCGTATTCCTGAACGTGGACCCAGTCGTGATACAGGTCGATGGCCATGGAATATTCCGGCATGTCGGCATCGTAGACGCGGTAGCAGTCGATGCCTTCACGCTTGACCCACTTGCCCAGCGCCTTGACGTTCTTTTGCAGACGATTGGCAAACATCTGCCCACCTTCGCTCAAGCGCGGTTGCTCAATCACCGGGGCGGGTGCCGGAGCCGGTTTGATCGGATTGCCGTTCTTGTTGTACTTGCGCTCTTGCGGCTCACTCGGTGCTTCATCGTAGGCCGCCTGTTCACGCTCGGCCTGACGCTGTTCCGGGGTGCGACGCTCGCCGGTGACGAACTGGTCTGGCGTGACCTTGATCAACAGCAATTTGCACGGCAACGCGCCGTTCCAGAACGAATACTGTTTGTGGCTGCGGATGCCCATGCGCTTGCCCAGATCCGGAGCGCCGGTGAACACCGCCGCCTCCCAGTTCAAGCACGCCTGACGCAGACGCTCGCCGAGGTTCTGGTAGAGGTAGAGCAGGCTCGCCTCATCGCCCAGACGCTCGCCGTACGGAGGGTTGCAGATCACCAGGCCTTTCTGGTTCTGGTCCGGGCGCGGCTCGAACGTTGCCACTTCGCCCTGGTAAATCTTGATCCACTCGCTCAGGCCGGCACGTTCGACGTTGTTGCGGCCCGGTTGAATCAGGCGTGGGTCGGCTTCGTAACCGCGAATCCACAGCGGTGGCTTGGCCAGGCCGGCCGCGGCGCGTTCAGTGGCTTCTTCGTGGAGTTTTTTCCACAGCGCCGGTACGTGACCGAGCCAGGCGGTGAAGCCCCACTGCTCACGGCGCAGGTTCGGCGCCATATCGGCGGCGATCATGGCGGCTTCCACCAGGAACGTGCCGACACCGCACATCGGGTCAGCCAGCGCGCCACCATCGGCGGCAATGCGCGGCCAGCCGGAACGGATCAGAATCGCTGCCGCGAGGTTTTCCTTCAGCGGCGCCGCGCCTTGCTGCAAGCGATAACCGCGCTGGTGCAGGCTGTGCCCGGACAGGTCGAGGGACAGGATGGCTTCGCCACGGTCCAGACGCAGGTGAACGCGCAGGTCGGGGTTGAGCTTGTCGATGGACGGGCGATCGCCTTGCGGGGTGCGCAGTTTGTCGACGATGGCATCCTTGACCTTCAAGGCGCCGAAGTGCGTGTTGTCGATGCCAGAGCCGTGACCGCTGAATTCGACGGCCAGGGTGCCGTCGTTGAGCATGTGGTCTTGCCAATCGATATCCAGCACGCCGTGATAGAGATCTTCGGCGTCCTTCATCGGGAAGCGCTTGAGCACCAACAGCACCCGGTTCGCCAGACGCGACCACAGGCACAGGCGATAAGCGGTTTCCATGGTGGCCATGCCGCGCACAGCCGAGGTGTGCTCGCGTGCTTCCTCAAGGCCAAGCCCGACGGCTTCCTCGATGAGCAGACCTTCAAGGCCTTTGGGGCAAGTGAGGAAGAGTTCGAAACGATCGGACATGGTAATTCCAGAGCCTTTAGCTAAGTGAACCGGCAACGCGTTGCCGATCCGGTTTTCAATCAGGCGTTTTTCTAACAGAACGCCCGCGTGGCACGAAGGTGTGCCGTCCCACCCTGACTGCTCGGGTTAAAAGAGCTTAGATGCCAGGGCAGATAAAAAAGTTGATGAAACAAAATGTCATAAGTCGACCCTTCGTCGAATAATACCCAAGAGCAACGGGTGTCATTCTCGTTAAGGCGCAACCCCCAGCATCCCAGCGAAGGGCCGATCATACCGGGCTTTGGCCAATCAACACGGCACAAATATCGTGTTACTTATGGCCATACCATCTTTATGGTTACGTTCTTATGACAAAACGGTCATTCCCTCGATGTGACGCATTGGTTAGAACTCCACTCAGGTTGACGTCGCAACGGCGTCAACACCTTGGCTCGCGACGCCGGCAGCGAGCCACCAACGGCAGAATTTTTCTGCCTGACCTCGATTGAGGTCGACGCGATACATACAGTCAACAAGTGAGGGAAACACCCTATGAGAAGACTTAAGCGTGATCCGTTGGAAAGAGCATTTTTGCGCGGATATCAATATGGCGTTGGTGGTAAATCCCGTGAGCTTTGCCCTTTTACTCTACCGTCGGTACGCCAAGCCTGGATCAATGGCTGGCGAGAAGGACGCGGCGACAATTGGGACGGTATGACCGGCACTGCGGGAATCCACAGACTCAACGAACTTCACGCCGTCGGCTAATACAGGGCACACACTCCGACACGACAATCTGATTACGCTACGACTTAACCACGCACGTCCTATCCGGACGGCGGGCTTCGGCCCAGGGGCTCCTTCGGGGAGCCCTTTTTTATGCCTGCAAAGAAACTACGGTGGTGAGGTCGTTTCTGTGGCGAGGGAGCTTGCTCCCGCTGGGCTGCGATGCGGCCCCAAAACCAATCAACCCGGAGTGTCAGGTAAAACGCGGTTGCAGGATTTACGACTGCTTCGCAGCCGAGCGGGAGCAAGCTCCCTCGCCACAAAAGCCCCCACCATCAGGGCCCAAATCAGGCTTCAGCGCAACGCGGCGATGGCATCTACCGATTCACGAATCAGTGCCGGGCCTTTATAGATAAAGCCCGAATAGATCTGCACCAGGCTCGCACCCGCGGCGATTTTCTCAGCCGCGTGCTTGCCTTCGGTGATACCGCCCACGGCGATGATCGGCAAGCGACCGGCCAGTTCCGCCGCCAGCACCTTCACGGTGTGGGTGCTCTTGTCGCGAACCGGGGCGCCGGACAATCCGCCCGCCTCGTCACCGTGCTCCAGGCCTTCGACGCCGACGCGGCTCAGGGTGGTGTTGGTGGCGATCACCGCATCCATCCCGGTTTCGATCAACGCCTGGGCGACTTGAGCGGTTTCTTCATCGCTCATGTCCGGTGCGATCTTGATCGCCAGCGGCACATGTTTGCCGTGGCGCAGGGCCAATTCCGCCCGGCGCGTGGCCAGGTCGGCGAGCAATTGCTTGAGCGAATCGCCGAATTGCAGGCTGCGCAGGCCCGGTGTGTTCGGCGAGCTGACATTGACCGTCACGTAGCTGGCGTGTGCGTAGACCTTGTCCAGGCAGATCAGGTAGTCGTCAACCGCACGTTCAACCGGCGTATCAAAGTTCTTGCCGATATTGATACCCAGCACGCCCTTGTACTTGGCTGCCGCCACGCGAGCGAGCAAGTGATCGACGCCGAGGTTGTTGAAACCCATGCGGTTGATAATCGCCTCGGCTTGGGGCAAGCGGAAAATCCGTGGTTTCGGATTACCCGGTTGCGGACGCGGGGTAATGGTACCGATTTCGACGAAACCGAAACCCAGTTGGGCAAACCCGTCGATCGCCGCGCCGTTCTTGTCCAGACCGGCCGCCAGCCCCACCGGGTTCGGGAATTCCAGGCCCATGACCGTCACCGGCATTTTCGCCGGCGCCTTGCACAGTAAGCCGTTGAGGCCCAAACGCCCGCCCGCGCCGATCAGGTCCAGGGACAGATCGTGGGAGGTTTCCGGGGAAAGTTTGAACAGCAGCTGACGGGCCAGGGTGTACATGGGCAGGCTTGACTCGGGTGGCGATGAGAGGCGGCGATTATAGCCGCGCATCGAGCCCACAGGCGAGGCGCACGACAAAATCAGCCAGCGATGGCATATGCCTTGCACCAACATGATCATCAGCACTCATGCCAACGACGGAATGAGTGGAAGGACAATGGCGTCGTCACCGGCTCTGCTCGCGCAGAGGCCATGGGACGACGTTTTTTTTGGAAGGTGCAAATCGATGAACGAACCATCAGCCGGCCCACTGGCCTGGGTCAACGGCAGCGATGCCCCGGAAAAAACCGAAATAAACCTTGGCTTCATGGCTCTGAGCGACTGCGCCTCAGTGGTGGTCGCCGCCACCCAGGGCTTCGCCCAGCCTTACGGTCTGACCCTGAACCTCAAGCGCCAGTCGTCCTGGGCCAACCTGCGGGACAAACTGGTCAGCGGCGAACTCGACGCCGCCCACAGCCTGTACGGCCTGATCTACGCAGTGCACCTGGGCATCGGCGGCGTAGCCTCCACCGACATGGCCGTGCTCATGGGCCTGAACCAGAACGGCCAGAGCATCAACCTCTCCCACGGCTTGCAGGCCCTGGGCGTGACCAGTCCTGAAGCACTGGACCATCACGTGCACCAAAGTCGCCCAAAACTGACCTTCGCCCAGACATTTCCCACAGGCACCCACGCCATGTGGCTGTATTACTGGCTGGCGAGCCAGGGCATTCATCCGTTGCAGGATGTCGACAGCGTGGTGGTGCCCCCGCCGCAAATGGTCGCGCACCTGCAAGCCGGGCGCATCGACGGGTTCTGCGTCGGCGAACCGTGGGCTGCCAGTGCGGTGCAACAGAATCTCGGTTTCACCATGGCCACCACCCAGACCATCTGGCCCGACCACCCGGAAAAAGTCCTCGGCTGCACCCGCGCCTTCGTCGAGCAATACCCCAATACCGCCCGGGCCCTGGTGATGGCGATCCTCGAGGCCAGCCGCTTCATCGAAGCCAGCCGCGAAAATCGCCGCAGCACCGCGCAACTGTTGAGCGCCCCCGAATACCTCGATGCCCCGCTCGATTGCATCGAACCGCGCTTGCTCGGTGACTATACCGACGGCCTGGGCAATCGCTGGCAAGACCCGCACGCGGTGCGTTTCCACAGTGACGGCGAGGTCAATCTGCCGTATCTGTCCGACGGCATGTGGTTCATGACCCAGTTCCGTCGCTGGGGTTTGCTGCGTGACGACCCGGATTACCTCGGCGTGGCCCGCCAAGTCCAGCAACTAGACTTATACAGTGAGGCCGCCGCCGCTGTCGGCGTGCCCGCCCGTGGTCAGGAAATGCGCAGCAGTCAACTGATCGACGGCAAGATCTGGGACGGTTCGGACCCGGTCGGCTATGCCCGCAGTTTTACGCTGCACGCCATGAGCGACAGCGCTCCCCTTCTCGCCAGCCGCTGACAGGAGCCTGCGAATATGTTGCGTATCCTGCTGATCAATGACACCGCGAAAAAAGTCGGGCGTCTGAAAGCGGCCCTGACCGAAGCCGGGTTCGAAGTCATCGACGAGTCCGGCCTGACCATTGACCTGCCCGCGCGCGTCGAAACGGTGCGTCCGGACGTGATTCTGATCGATACCGAGTCACCGAGCCGCGATGTGATGGAACAAGTGGTGCTGGTTACTCGCGACCAACCACGGCCAATCGTGATGTTCACCGACGAGCACGATCCCGGCGTGATGCGCCAGGCGATCAAGTCCGGCGTCAGTGCCTACATCGTCGAAGGCATTCACGCACAACGCTTGCAGCCGATTCTCGACGTGGCCATGGCTCGCTTTGAAAGCGATCAGGCCCTGCGCGCGCAACTGCACGCCCGCGACCAGCAACTGGCCGAGCGCAAGCGCATCGAGCTGGCCAAGGGGCTGCTGATGAAGATGAAGGACTGCAACGAAGAAGAGGCCTACACCCTGATGCGCCGCCAGGCCATGAGCCGCCAGCAGAAGCTGATACAGGTGGCGGAACAGATCATTGCCATGAGTGAGTTGCTTGGCTGAAGGACACCTTCGCGGGCAAGCCTCGCTCCTACAAGTGCAAGCACAATACCTGTAGGAGCAAGGCTTGCCCGCGAAGGCCGCGACTCGGTTTCCCTTGTTGGCACAGATCTCGCTAAGTAATCCCTGCAAGGTAACCAACGGCGGTTGCCCCACCTACGACAAAGACGTCGCTCACCTCATTCGCCCCCTTTTGCGAATCAGGTAGCGGCGTTTTTCCGTTTTGGCCCCAGAGACCGGGGCTGGTGGTGCGGCCGTTGCGGCGCCCCACCTGCAAGCTCATGACTCCTTCTTGATACGCCTGACAGCTGAGGTGCGCGATGAATTCAAGCTTCTGGAAATCCGGCCATACCCCGACACTGTTCGCAGCCTTCCTCTATTTCGATCTGAGCTTCATGGTCTGGTACCTGCTCGGCCCCCTGGCGGTGCAGATCGCCGCTGACCTGCACCTGACCACCCAACAGCGCGGGCTGGTGGTGGCCACGCCGATTCTGGCCGGTGCCGTATTGCGCTTTACGATGGGCCTGCTGGCTGATCGCCTGTCGCCAAAAACCGCCGGGATCATCGGCCAGATAATCGTCATCAGCGCCCTGCTCGTTGCCTGGAAAGTCGGCATCCACAGTTACGAGCAGGCGCTGTTGCTGGGCCTGTTCCTCGGCATGGCCGGTGCGTCTTTCGCCGTCGCCCTGCCGCTGGCCTCGCAATGGTATCCGCCGCAGCACCAAGGCAAAGCCATGGGCATCGCCGGTGCCGGTAACTCGGGCACCGTGCTGGCCGCCCTGATCGCTCCGGTGCTGGCCGCCGCGTATGGCTGGAGCAACGTGTTCGGCTTCGCCCTGATCCCGTTGATCCTGACCCTGATCGTCTTCGCTTGGCTGGCCAAGAACGCCCCTGAGCGGCCGAAAGCCAAGTCCATGGCCGACTACCTCAAGGCCCTGGGTGACCGCGACAGCTGGTGGTTCATGTTTTTCTACAGCGTGACCTTCGGCGGCTTCATCGGTCTGGCCAGCGCCCTGCCCGGCTACTTCAATGACCAGTACGGCCTGAGCCCGGTCACTGCCGGTTACTACACCGCTGCTTGCGTGTTCGGTGGCAGCCTGATGCGTCCGCTGGGCGGCGCGCTGGCGGATCGCTTCGGCGGGATTCGCACCCTGTTGGCGATGTACACCGTGGCAGCGATCTGCATTGCGACCGTGGGTTTCAATCTGCCGAGTTCCTACGCAGCATTGGCGCTTTTCGTCTGCACTATGCTCGGTTTAGGTGCAGGTAACGGTGCGGTATTCCAGTTGGTCCCACAGCGTTTTCGTCGGGAGATCGGTGTGATGACCGGTTTGATCGGCATGGCCGGCGGCATCGGTGGCTTCGCACTGGCGGCCGGCATGGGCGCGATCAAGCAAAGTACCGGCAGCTATCAAATGGCCTTGTGGTTGTTCGCCAGTCTCGGCGTACTCGCCTGGTTCGGTCTGCACGGGGTGAAACGTCGCTGGAGAACCACTTGGGGTTCGGCAGCCGTCACCGCTGCTCGCGTGTGAGGATTGAATGAGCCTGCAACTGAGTTTTGCCGAAGCCAGCGCCATCGGCCCTCGCGAAGAGAACCAGGACGCTCTGCGCCTGGTCACTCCGGCTCCGGCACTGGCGGCGAGCAAGGGTTACCTGTTCGCCATCGCCGACGGCGTCAGCCAATGCGCCGATGGCGGTCTCGCGGCCCGTTCGACCTTGCAGGCCTTGGCGCTGGATTATTACGCCACACCGGAAACCTGGGGTGTCGCCCAGGCACTCGATCGCCTGCTACTGGCGCAAAACCGCTGGTTGCAGGCCAACGGCGGTGGGCAACCGCTGCTGACCACGGTCAGTGCCTTGGTGATGCGTGGCAGGCGTTTCACTTTGGCGCATGTCGGCGATTGCCGGGTTTACCGCTGGCACGCCGACACCTTGCAACGGGTGAGCGAGGATCACGTCTGGGACCAGCCGGGCATGCAGCATGTGCTCAAGCGGGCCCTGGGGCTGGATCAACATCTGGTGCTGGACTTTCTGGATGGCGAACTGCGCCTGAACGAGAGTTTCGTGCTGCTCAGCGACGGCATCTGGGCCGTGCTGGGCGACACCGCCATCGCGGCGATTCTGCGCGATCAACCTGACCTCAACAGTGCCGCGCAGACCCTGGTCAGCGCCGCGCACCTGGCCGGCAGCCAGGATAATGCCAGCGCCCTGCTGGTGCGGGTCGATGCCCTTGGCGAAACCAGCATTGGCGATGCACTGATTCACCTGCAGCAATGGCCTCTGCCGCCTGCACTGAAACCGGGCCAGACCTTCGAAGGCTGGCAGGTCGAAGGGATCCTCGGCCAGAGCCAGCAATCGCTGCTCTACCGGGTGCGCGATGCACAACAACAGCGCTGGCTACTGAAAACCTTGCCCGGCGCTCTGCGTGACGATCACCAGGCCGGGCAGGCATTGTTGTCGGAGGAATGGTTTCTCAAGCGTGTAGCCGGTCGGCATTTCCCTGAAGTCCATGCCGCCAGTCAGCGTCAGCATTTGTATTACGTGATGCGTGAGTATTCCGGGTCGACCCTGGCTGAGTTGCATGAGCGCGTCACAACGCTGCCACTGGCGCAATGGCAGGACCTGGCCGAACGCTTGCTGCGGGCTGTCGGCATCCTGCATCGACGGCAGATCCTGCATCGCGATATCAAACCGGAGAACCTGCTGCTGGGGGACGACGGCGAGTTGCGCCTGCTGGATTTCGGCCTCGCCTACTGTCCGGGGCTGTCCGAAGATCAAGCCTTCGCCCTGCCTGGAACGCCCAGCTATATCGCGCCAGAAGCGTTTCGCGGCGACCTGCCGACACCACAACAGGATCTGTATGCCGTCGGCGTGACCTTGTACTACCTGCTCACCGGGCATTATCCCTACGGCGAAATCGAAGCGTTCCAGCGCCCACGGTTTGGCGTGCCTGTCAGCGCCAGTCGCTACCGGCCCGACCTGCCGGAATGGATCGCGCAAAGTCTGGAGCGCGCGGTGGCGGTAGCCCCGGATCAGCGCTTTGAAACGGCCGAAGAATGGTTGTTGCTGCTGGAACAGGGAGAACGACGCAGTTTGAGCGTGCGACCCAGACCGTTGCTGGAGCGCGAGCCGTTGAAGGTTTGGCGGACGTTGGCACTGGTGTCGTTGCTGGTGAATCTGGTGCTGCTGTTTTTGTTGTTTCACGGTTAAAAGATCAAAAGATCGCAGCCTGCGGCAGCTCCTTCGGGAGCCCACGATCTCCTGCGGGAGCTGCCGTAGGCTGCGAGCTTTTGATTTTTCTGCTTCAAAACCGGGCATCGCGCCTTGAACCGGTGCACGCAAACACCCTCCTCCCATGACCAGAGCCCATAAATCCGGCCCTTGCGAGACTTGGCACAACCACTGCATTACCTTTCCCAACAGACATAAAGCCCGGCCTTCAACGTAGAAGGCTGCGCTGCCCGAGAGAACGGGACAAGGACAAAGGCGTCCTCGCTAGTTAGCTAGCGGGACGCCTTTTTTTGTTTGCGCAAAATTTTGTCGAGCAAGGCCTGAATGCCCTGATGAGGCAGGCCCGAGCTCCCCGGAGAACCTGATGAAAAAACTAAAACTGGTGATGATCGGCAACGGCATGGCCGGGGTTCGTACCCTGGAAGAACTGCTCAAGCTGAGTAATGAGCTGTACGACATCACGGTCTTCGGCGCCGAACCGCATACCAACTACAACCGCATCCTGCTGTCCCCCGTACTGGCTGGCGAACAGACGTTCGAAGAGATCGTGCTCAACGATCTGGACTGGTACCTGGAAAACAACATCAAGCTGCTGCTCAACCGCAAAGTGGTGGAGATCGACCGGGTCAAACGCCGGGTCATCGCCGAAGACGGCACTGAGGCTGAATACGACCGCCTGCTGATTGCCACCGGCTCGACCCCGTTCATCCTGCCGATCCCCGGCAATACCTTGCAGGGCGTGATCGGCTACCGCGACATTGCCGACACCCAGGTGATGATCGACACCGCCAAGACCCACAAGCACGCCGTGGTCATCGGTGGCGGCCTGCTGGGCCTTGAAGCCGCCAACGGCCTGATGCTGCGGGGCATGCACGTCACCGTGGTGCACATCGGCGAATGGCTGCTGGAGCGCCAACTGGACAAAACCAGCGGCCAACTCCTGCAAACCGCCCTGGAAGCCCGTGGCCTGCATTTCCGCCTGTGCGAACAGACCCAGGCCCTGCACGACGCCGGCAATGGCCGGGTCGGCTCAGTGCAGTTCAAGAACGGCGACATCATCCCCGCCGATCTGGTGGTGATGGCCGCCGGCATTCGCCCCAACACCAAACTGGCGGAAAAAGCCGGCATCCCTTGCAGCCGCGGGATTCTGGTCAACGACACAATGCAAACCTACGACCCTCGGGTGTACGCCATCGGTGAATGCGCCAGCCACCGCGGCACCGCCTACGGCCTGGTCGCACCGCTGTTCGAACAAGCCAAGGTGTGCGCCAACCACCTCGCCCAACTGGGCTTCGCCACTTACAAGGGCTCGGTGACGTCGACCAAATTGAAAGTCACCGGCATCGACCTGTTCTCCGCCGGCGACTTCATGGGCGGCGAAGGCACCGAGACCATCACCCTCTCCGACCCGATTGGCGGGGTGTACAAAAAACTGGTGATCAAGGATGACGTGCTGGTCGGCGCCTGCCTGTACGGCGATACGGCAGACGGCGGCTGGTATTTCCGGCAGATCCGTGAGAACCATGCCATCGGCGAGATCCGCGATCACCTGATGTTTGGCGAAAATGCTTTAGGCGATGTAGGACATCAAGGCCAGGACAAAGCCATGAGCATGGCCGACACCGCCGAAGTCTGCGGCTGTAACGGCGTGTGCAAAGGCACCATCGTCAAAGCCATTCAGGAACACGGGCTGTTCAGCGTCGACGACGTGAAGAAACACACCAAGGCCGCCAGCTCCTGCGGCTCTTGTGCCGGCCTCGTCGAACAGATCCTGATCAACACCGTGGGCGGTGCGGCAGACGTCAAACCGAAAAGCGAAAAAGCCATCTGCGGGTGCAGCGACCTCAACCACGGGCAAATCCGCCAGGCCATCCGCGACCAGCATCTGCTGACCATCGCCGGCACCATGAGCTACCTGAACTGGCGCACGCCGAACGGCTGCGCCACCTGCCGCCCGGCGCTCAACTACTACCTGATTTCCACCTGGCCCGGCGAAGCCAAGGACGATCCGCAATCGCGCCTGATCAACGAACGCGCCCACGCCAACATTCAGAAAGACGGCACTTACTCTGTCGTCCCGCGGATGTGGGGCGGTGTGACCAATCCTTCAGAACTGCGGCGCATCGCCGACGTGGCCGACAAGTACAACGTGCCGATGGTCAAGGTCACCGGCGGCCAACGCATCGACTTGCTGGGGATCAAAAAGCAAGACTTGCCGGGCGTCTGGAAAGACCTGGACATGCCGTCCGGCCACGCCTACGGCAAATCCATCCGCACCGTGAAAACCTGTGTCGGCAGTGAGTTCTGCCGCTTCGGCACCCAGAATTCCACGCAACTGGGCATCGAGCTCGAACATGACCTGTTCAACATGTGGTCGCCACACAAAGTGAAACTGGCTGTCTCCGGTTGCCCACGCAACTGCTCGGAAGCGGGGATCAAGGACGTCGGAATTATCGGCGTGGATTCCGGCTGGGAGATGTACATCGGTGGCAACGGCGGGATCAAGACCGAAGTCGCTGAATTCTTCGTCAAGTTGAAAACCGCTGAAGAGGTGCGCGAATACAACGGCGCTTTCCTGCAGCTGTACCGTGAAGAAGCCTTCTACCTCGAGCGCACCGTGCATTACCTGCAACGAGTCGGCATGGAACACATCAAGAAAGCCGTGCTGGAAGACCCGGTACGGCGCAAGGCACTCAACGAACGCCTGCAATTCTCCCTGTCGTTCGAACAGGACCCGTGGAAAGAACGCCTCGAGCAACCACTGCTGAAAAAAGAATTCGAAGTCATTCCCGTGAAGAACCTGGAGGTGTCGGTATGAACTGGCTGGATATCTGCGCACTGGAAGAGATCAACACCCTTGGCTCGCGGATCGTCGCCGGCCCGAAAGGCGACATTGCGATTTTTCGTACGAGCGACGATGAGGTTTTCGCCCTCGACGACCGCTGCCCGCATAAGGGCGGGCCGCTGTCCCAGGGTTTGATCTACGGCAAACGGGTCGCCTGCCCGCTGCACAACTGGCAGATCGACCTGGAAACCGGCGAAGCCCAGGCTCCCGATATCGGCTGTGCCCACCATCATTCGGCACGGGTCGAAAATGGCCGGGTGCTGCTGGCTCTGCGGGAAGCAAGCTGATGGACCGCCAAATCACCGCCTCCACCTGCTGCTACTGCGGGGTCGGCTGCGGCGTGCTGATCGAGCACGACGGCGAGCGCATTCTCGGCGTCAGCGGCGATCCGGCGCACCCGGCCAACTTCGGCAAATTGTGCAGTAAAGGTTCGACCTTGCATCTGACCGGCGACCTGACCGCGCGGGCCTTGTACCCGCAACTGCGCCTGGGCAAAGGACTGGCTCGCAGCCGCACAGATTGGGACAGCGCACTCGATCACGCCGCCAGTGTCTTCGCCAAGACCATCGCCGAACACGGCCCGGACAGCGTCGCGTTCTATATCTCCGGGCAATTGCTGACCGAGGATTACTACGCCTTCAACAAACTGGCGCGGGCGCTGGTGGGCACCAACAACATCGACAGCAATTCACGGCTGTGCATGTCTTCAGCGGTGGTCGGCTACAAGCGCAGCCTCGGCGCCGATGCTCCGCCCTGCAACTACGAAGACCTGGAACTGAGCGACTGCGTGATGATCGTCGGCAGCAACATGGCCTACGCCCACCCGGTCCTGTTTCGTCGCCTGGAAGAAGCCAAATCCCATCGTCCGCAGATGAAAGTCATCGTCATCGACCCACGGCGCACCGACACCTGCGATCTGGCTGACCTGCACCTGGCGATTCTGCCCGGTACCGATGTCGCGTTGTTCCATGGGATTTTGCACTTGCTGCTGTGGGAAGACTGGATCGACCGCGACTTCATCAAGGCCCACACCGAAGGCCTGGCCGAGCTGAAAAACCTGGTACGCGACTACACCCCGGCAATGGTCTCGCAACTCTGTGGCATCAGCGTCGAGCAACTGCACCAATGCGCGGAATGGGTCGGCACGTCACCGAGCTTTCTGTCGCTGTGGTGCATGGGGCTGAATCAGTCCACCGCCGGCAGCGCGAAGAACAGCGCGCTGATCAACCTGCACTTGGCTACCGGGCAGATCGGCCGGCCCGGTGCAGGACCTTTCTCGCTGACCGGTCAGCCCAATGCCATGGGCGGCCGGGAAACCGGCAGTTTGTCAAACCTGCTGCCGGGTCATCGCGAAGCGGCCAATGCCGAGCACCGGGCGCAAGTGGCCGCCTACTGGGGCGTCGATCAACTGCCCGAAAACACCGGGCTCACGGCCATCGAACTGTTCGAGCAGATGCGCAGCGGCAAGATCAAAGCCCTGTGGATCGCCTGCACCAACCCTGCCCAGTCGCTGCCGGACCAGACCTCTGTGCGCGAGGCACTGCAAGCCTGCCCGTTCGTGGTGTTGCAGGAAGCCTTCCACACCACCGAAACCGCCGCATTCGCCGACCTGTTGCTGCCCGCCGCCAGTTGGGGTGAAAAGGACGGCACGGTTACCAACTCCGAGCGACGCATTTCCCACGTCCGCCGAGCCATCGGCGCCCCCGGTGAAGCACGGCCCGATTGGGCGATCACCGTGGATTTCGCACAGCGTCTGGAAAAACACCTGCGTCCCGGAGCCTCCAGCCTGTTTGCCTTTGAAACCCCGGCACAGGTCTTCGACGAATACAAACAACTGACTCGCGGCCGCGACCTCGACCTGTCCGGGATCAGTCATGAGTTGATCGACCAGCTCGGACCGCAGCAATGGCCCTTCCCCGCCGGAGCCCGCGAAGGCACCGCGCGGTTGTACCTTGACGGGGTATTCCCGACCGCCAGCGGGCGTGCGCAGTTCGTGACCGACCCCTATCGCGCCGCCAAGGAACAACGCGATGCGCGTTTCCCGCTGACCTTGATCACCGGTCGCCTGCGCGATCAATGGCACGGCATGAGCCGCACCGGCACCGCCGCGCAACTGTTCGGCCATGTCAGCGAAGCCGTGTTGAGCCTACACCCGGATGAACTGCGTCGGCATCGCCTGCAACCTGGCGACCTGATCAATCTGAAAAGTCGCCGGGGCGCGGTGATCCTGCCGGTCAGCAGCGACGACAGCGTACGTCCGGGCCAGGCTTTCCTGCCGATGCATTGGGGCGACCGCTTTCTCAAGGGCGGTGTGAATACCCTCACCCTTCCCGCCTTCGATCCGTTGTCGAAGCAACCGGAACTCAAACACAGCGGTGTGCGGCTCGAGCCTGTGCATTTGCCCTGGCAGCTTTTCGCCCTGATCGAAGGTGATGTTCAACAGCACCTGGAGACGTTGCGACCACTCTGCGAGGCGTTTTCCTACGCCAGCCTCAGCTTGGCCGGCCGTGAGCGTCCCGCGCTGCTGATACGCGCCGCCAGCGCCACCGCGCCAGAGCCGCAGTTGTTGCGTGATATCGATCAATGCCTGGGGCTCAACGACGGCCCGGTATTGGCCTACGACGACCCCCGGCGCTCGATCGGTAAACGGGTGCGTATCGAGAACGGCCGGATCACCGCGATTCGCCTGGCCGGTGAAACACTCGCCCAACATTGGCTGCAAAGCCTGTGGCTCGAAGGTCGCGCCGACGAACAACTGCGCCGTTGGCTGCTGGCACCGTTGAGTGCGCCACCAGGCAACGCTGGCGCCCCTGCATCCGGCAGCAAAACCCTGTGCAACTGCATGAACGTCAGCCAGAACGCAATCTGTGCCGGAATCAGCCGTGGCCTGGACTTGCAAGGTTTGAAACAAGAATTGGGCTGCGGCACGCAATGCGGCTCCTGCGTCCCGGAAATCAAGCGTTTACTGGCCGCCACTGCGCAGCCAGTCGCCGTCACCTCGTGAGGAAAACACTATGAGCGCAAAAGTCTGGCTGGTGGGTGCGGGTCCCGGCGATCCGGAATTGCTGACCCTCAAGGCGGTTCGTGCGTTGCGCGAAGCGGACGTGGTGTTGATCGACGATCTGGTCAATCCTGCGGTACTGGAGCATTGCCCGAATGCGCGAATTATTCCCGTGGGCAAGCGCGGCGGCTGTCGCTCCACGCCTCAAGCCTTCATTCATCGCCTGATGCTGCGTTATACCCGCCACGGCAAATGCGTGGTGCGGCTCAAGGGTGGCGATCCGTGCATCTTCGGACGCGGCGGTGAAGAGGCGCAGTGGTTACGTGAACGAGGGGTCGAGGTTGAATTGGTCAATGGCATCACCGCTGGCCTTGCCGGCGCGACCCAATGTGATATTCCACTGACACTGCGGGGTGTCGCCCGTGGCGTGACACTGGTCACGGCGCACACTCAGGATGACAGTAGCCTGAACTGGCAGGCCCTGGCTCAAGGCGGCACCACGTTGGTGGTCTATATGGGTGTCGCAAAACTGAGCGAGATTCGTGAGCAACTGCTGGCCGGTGGAATGGCCGCCGATACTCCCGTGGCGATGATCGAAAACGCTTCGCTGCCGCACCAACGGGAATGCCGGAGCGACCTGACAGCAATGGAAGAGGATGCCCTCAGCTTTCAGTTGAAGAGCCCGGCGATCCTGGTGATCGGTGCCGTGGCAGCCTGTGCAACTTCATCTCTGTGGGAGCGCGACTTGCCCGCGATGGTGGCCGATCAATCAGCCTGAACCCTACCTATTACTCCCTCTTCACCAAATCGCAGACAAAGAAAAGCCCGGCCTAAGCCGGGCTTTTCTTGAGCTGCGAGCTAATTACTTAGCTTGAGCTTCAACCTTCGCTTCTACGCGACGGTTTACAGCGCGACCAGCTTCAGTGGCGTTGTCAGCAACTGGGCGGGATTCGCCGTAGCCAACAGACTGAACGCGGGACGGCGAAACACCGTACTGGTTGGTCAGAACTTGCTTAACGGCGTTTGCACGACGCTCGGACAGTTTCTGGTTGTAAGCGTCAGGACCGACGGAGTCAGTGTGACCTTCAACAACAGTAGTGGTGGATGGGTACTGCTTCATGAAGTCAGCCAGGTTTTTGATGTCGCCGTAGCTGTTAGGCTTGACTACCGACTTGTTGAAGTCGAATTTCACGTCCAGCTCAACACGAACAACTTCAGCAACTGCTGGGCAGCCATCAGCGTCAACAGTTACGTTGGCTGGGGTGTCTGGGCACTTGTCAACGTTGTCGCAAACGCCATCGTTGTCGCTGTCGGAGCAAACTTCAGCCGGTGCTGGAACTGGAGCAGCAGCAGGCTTGGAGCCGCCACCGAAGTTCACACCGATACCGACGCTAGGAGCCCACTCGGTGTCGCCCTGGTCGATGTTGTACTGAGCTTCAACGCCAGCACGGGCGTAGAAGTTTTCAGTGAAGTACAGCTTGGCACCGCCGCCAACGTTGGCGAAAGTGGAGCGGTTACGACCCGAACCGTTCTGGCCAATGCTCTGGTCCGAGAAACCGGCAGAAACGTATGGACGGATCATGTCGCCTGGGTTGTTGAAGTGGTACAGAGCGTCCAGAGCGGTATCAGCGCCCTTTACGTTGCGACCATCATCTGCACGTACGTTGTGTACTTCGTCGTAGGCCAGACGCAGTTCTACGTCGTCGGTCAGGAAGTAACCAACCGAGCCGCCGAACAGGTTGCCGTTGTTCTTGAAGTTACGATCGCTGTCGTACTGTTCTTTCTTGGCGAAGCCTTCGATTTCAACTGCGCCTTGGCCTTGTGCCAGCGCGCCGAACGAAGTAGCGGCAATAAGAGAACCAATGGCCAAGCCCAAGGTGTTTTTCAGTTTCATCCGTTAAATCCCCATCTGGTGATTGTGAAGCAGTCCCGCAAACCGGGGGACAACTCGGCGGCAAGTCTATCAGAACTTGCCTACACGTAAGAGATATTTGCGCCAAACTAAGTTTCGGCAATGCCTGCAAATTTCTCACGCAATTTGTCTAGAGCGCGTTTGTACCGCATTTTTGTTGCACTCAAGCCCATGTGCATGATGTCTGCGATCTCCTGAAACTCCAGCTCTGCGACAAAACGTAGCACCAGAATTTCACGATCAATCGGGTTCACATACACCAGCCAGCGATCAAGTCCGCCCTTCTCCTCGGGTTTCGGCGCCTTTTCTTCAGACGCTTCCTCGAGGGGGTCCAGACTCAAAGCGTCCATCAAGCGACGCTTACGCCGTTCCTTCCGATACTGCGTGATGCACTCGTTGTACGTGATGCTGTAGAGCCACGTCTTGAACTTCGATTTGCCCTCGAAGTTCTTCAGGCCGTACAGCACCTTCAACATCACTTCCTGACAGACATCGTCTGCATCACGATCGTTCCCCAGGTACCGTGCACAAACGTTAAATAATGTTCGCTGGTAACGCCGCATCAGTTCTTCATAGGCGCGCGTTACGTGAAACAGCTCGGTATGCGAGCGCGCGACCAACTCCTCATCAGAGAGCTCGCGGGGGTCGTAGCGCGTGGAGAGCGATTGAGCTTTATTCAAAACAAGTCGGGCCGACAGTCAGGTCAATGTCCGCCGCAACCCCTCAGGGCATTTTGCGGCGGCATACATTAGCAGGATTTGCCGGGTTAGCGGCTACTCACATGCTGCTCCAGGAGAATCCGATTCGAGAGAGAGACTAGCTCACCCTCGTCGGTCAGCACCGTGGTTTTCACCGTGCCGATCTCTTCGATCTGCCCTTCGACCTCGCCAACACGCACTTGTTGCCCAACCTGATACAACTCTCGCACATAGATTCCCGCAAGAATCTGACCGGCAATTTCCCGGCTTCCCAACCCCATGGCCAGCGCAACCGCCAGACCAACGGTAATCAAGACGATCACAATCACGTGGTTGAGCAGGTCTGTCTTGACCTCCAACTGGCTGATCGCAACCGAAATACTGATGATGATCACCAGGCCCTGGGCAATCCGCCCCAGGCCCGCGGCGTAATCCAGCCCTACACCTTCTGCCGCGCCACGTACCAGCCCATTGGCCAGTTGCGCCAGCAAGACACCCACCAGCAGCACCAGCGCCGCGCCGAATACTTTCGGAACATACAGCGCCAGCATGTCCAGCGTAGCCGAAACTCGTTCAAGTCCAAGGGATTCTGCGGCAGAAACGAGAAAAATCAGCAGGACGAACCAGTAGACAATTTTGCCGATCAGCGTCGAAATAGGCACCTGGAGGCCGGCGCGGGACAGCAATTTGGTCAGTCCGGTGCCACCCATCAGGCGATCAAGGCCCAATTTGGCGAGCAATTTTGAGAGCAGCGTGTCCAGCAGCTTGGCCACGACAAAACCCAGCAGCAGCACAACCAGTGCGCCAAACAGGTTCGGAATGAAGTTCGCAACTTTGGTCCACAACGCAGTCATTGCAGTGACGAGGCTCTGAGTCCAGAGATCAAGTTCCATATTCAATCAGCCTTATCAGCAGTGCGGGCGGTAGGTTTACGCAGACGAGAAACCGGCGCTACATGGGCCGATCCGTTATTCAGGGCGATCATCAGCGCGGGCAGCCAACGGCCCAGAAGGCTGAACAGATCGCCGGCACCGACCTGGCGGTTGGCGGTTTTCAGTACACGCCCCAGACAGGCATCGTCGTCACGGCTGGACGGCGATGCTTTGAGCATGTCACGCAAAGACTGTTCAAACGGATCGTGCATACGCACCTCTCGTGATGTCTGTCAAAGACGCGGTTAGATTTGGTCGGGTCACATGGCTCATCGTCAGACCCAGCGTAAACGTCGGAATAACCACCACTGCCCCAGCGCCACCAAGACCATCAACAGGCAGGCGATCAGGAAGCCGTAGGGGTTGGCAGAGAACGGAATACCGCCGACGTTGATGCCCAAAAGACCGGTCAGAAAACTCATCGGCAAAAAGATTCCGGTGATGATCCCGAAGCGATACATCGTGCGGTTCATGCGCACGCTCAAACGCCGGTCTTCAGCCTCCAGGACCAGCCCCACGCGCTCCCGGGTCAATTCCAGTTCCTCGAGGTAACGGGTCAGGCTGTTGTTCAATTCGTTCCAGTAATCGCCATCGTCTTCGCAGAACCACGGCAGTTTTATCCGCGTCAGCTGACCGAAAATATCCCGCTGCGGCGCCAGAAAACGCTTCAGCCCAGCGGCCCTGCGGCGGATCTGCAAAACAGCCCCATGCTCAGGTGTATACCGTTCGTCGGCATCCAGCTTTTCTTCTTCCTCATCGACAACTTCCGAGAGGTCGCCGACCAGATCCTGCACTTTATGGGTAAGGTATTGCGCCATATACAGGATCAGCTCGGAAGCGCTTCTCGGCCCTTTGCCGTCGGCCAGTTGCACCAACAACTCTTCGGTGGCACGCAACGGCCGCAAACGCAGGGAAATCACCCGTTGAGCCGAACCGAAGATCCGCACCGAGACCATGTCTTCCGGCTCCGCGCCCGGATTCAGGTTGACCCCGCGCAGAAACAGCAGCAGTTCAGAGTCCGGCAGCGGCAAAAGACGCGGTCGGGTGTTCTCTTCCAGCAACAAATCGCAACTAAATTCACTCAGCCCGCTGGATTTGCGCAGCCAGGTCTGGGTTTGCGGGTGACTGCGATCCCAGTGCAGCCACAGGCTTTCGTGGGCCTGCAGCTGCAAGTCATCGAGTTCAGTCCGGGCTATCGAACGCGCACCGCCTTTACCGTCCAGCACCAGGGCATGCACCAGCCCCCACTGCGCGTTTTCTTCCTCGAACATCCTCACCCCTATTCTTGAAACAAAAAGCCGGCAGCGCTTATTCAGGCATTTTCAGCGGGCTTGGCGAGATGATCACGCCGTTGTTGTCCGCATAAACGTAGTGGCCCGGGTGAAAGGTCACGCCCGCGAAGGTCACGGCAACGTTGAGATCGCCAACACCGCGCCTGTCGGTTTTCATCGGGTGACTGGCCAGGGCCTGAACCCCCAGATCAGTTTGCGCGATGACGTCGACGTCACGGATGCAACCGTAGATCACCAGCCCTTCCCAACCGTTGTTCGCGGCTTTCTCGGCCAGCATGTCGCCCAACAGCGCGCGGCGCAGGGAACCGCCACCGTCGACCACCAGCACCTTGCCGTTGCCCTTGAGCTCGACTTGCTCCTTGACCCGCGAGTTGTCTTCGAAACATTTGATGGTCACGATTTCGCCGCCGAAAGAATCACGGCCGCCGAAATTGCTGAACATCGGTTCCAGCACCTGCACCAGCTCCGGATAGGCGTCGCACAGGTCAGGCGTGAGGTAATGGTTCATCGAGAAACTCCTGTAACAAGGAAGACAATCGAGTATGCAGCATACTCGGGCCAAGGCTGGACGGTTGCAAATCGCTCCGTTCGCACGAACACAGCGACCGCATCAATCACTCAAAGTGACCAGAACCACTCAATGCGTCACATATTAGCCGCAAGCCGACCAGAGAGAAATGCCCTTGTTAGAGCATCAGGCTCAAATCGCTGTGGCCAAATCCGGCTTTTCACCCAGTAAAGGCGTCTGTTGATCCGCCAACCAGCGAGCCACCAACGGCCAGACTTCAGCCTGCGCAGCCTTGCTGACCAGCATTTCCACGTGACCGAAATTATCGCCAAAGCCTTGCTCGCGGCCAAGGGTGATGAACTGCTTGTGCTCGGACCCGACTTGATCGAACAGCTTATGGCAGGCCCAGGTCGGGTCCTGATGATCGCCCGCGGCGCTCACGGCCAACACCGGCAATTGCACCTCGGCCAACCCCGCCCACCAGTCCTTGTCGGCATCGCCGAAACGGCCGAACAGCCCGTACCAACGCATGCTTTCCAGGGCCAGGCCTATCGGCTCGTCCTCCGGGCCGCGCTTGAGCCGAGAGCCCGACAGTTGGRCAAAACGCTTGAGAATGAAGCGCCCGCTCCACTCCACCGGTGGAAACTTCAACGGCCAGTAAGTACGGCTGACTTGCGTGCCGAAAAACGCCGCGGAAGCCACGGCGGGCTCGCCCAGGTACTGGCCGCCCAACGCCGCGGCGAGGGTAATGCCGCCCAGCGAATGGCCGATCCAGTGCGGGATCTGGCCGCTTTGCTCGCGCACGAACGCGCCAATGGCCGGCAAATCGTAACGCGCATAGTCGGCGACGCTGTTCTGGCGATAGTTCTGGTTGCGCTGAGACAGGCCGTGACCGCGCATTTCCGGAATCCACACATCGAATCCCAGACGCGTCAGGTAAGCGCCCAGGCCCAAACCTTTGGGAGAAAACCAGAACCGCCGATTGGAAAAGCTGCCGTGCAGCAGAATCACCGGCACGCCACGCACCGCCGGCTCATCGGCCAGGCCCAGGCGTGTCACAGCCAGCTCAACGGTGCCGTCGGGGCTGTTGCCGGGTTTCAAACGATAGACGTCTTCGCTCAGATCGCCGCGCCGCTCGGCGCTGATCAGGGCGACAGGAAATAGGTTGCTGCTACTTTGCATATGCTCTTGCACAAAAAAGGGCGGCATCCAGAGGAGCCCGCCCTACTTGAATCTCTGAAAGGGTCGATCACAGATCGGCCCTTTCACTCACACCATCAGGCCGAAGCCTGACCTTCAGCCAGGAAGAACCAGGTTTCCAGTACGGAATCGGGGTTCAGCGAAACGCTTTCGATGCCCTGCTCCATCAGCCACTTGGCCAGGTCCGGGTGGTCCGAAGGGCCCTGACCGCAGATACCGATGTACTTGCCGGCCTTGTTGCACGCGGCAATGGCGTTGGCCAGCAGCTTCTTGACTGCAGGGTTACGCTCGTCGAACAGGTGCGCGATGATCCCGGAGTCACGGTCCAGGCCCAGGGTAAGCTGGGTCAGGTCGTTGGAGCCGATGGAGAAACCGTCGAAGAACTCGAGGAACTCTTCAGCCAGGATCGCGTTGGACGGCAGTTCGCACATCATGATCACGCGCAGACCGTTGTCGCCACGGGCCAGACCGTTTTCAGCCAGCAGATCGACCACCTGGCTCGCTTCGCCCAGGGTACGGACGAACGGCACCATGATTTCAACGTTGGTCAGGCCCATCTCGTTACGCACGCGCTTGAGGGCGCGGCATTCGAGCTCGAAGCAGTCACGGAACGATTCGCTGATGTAACGCGAAGCGCCACGGAAACCCAGCATCGGGTTTTCTTCTTCCGGCTCGTAGAGTTTGCCGCCGATCAGGTTCGCGTATTCGTTGGACTTGAAGTCCGACAGACGCACGATGACCTTTTTCGGCCAGAACGCTGCCGCCAGGGTGCTGATACCTTCGACCAGTTTGTCGACATAGAAGCCAACCGGGTCGTTGTAACCAGCAATGCGCTTGTCGACGCTGTCCTTGATTTCCTGCGGCAGGCCACCGTAGTTCAACAGCGCCTTGGGGTGCACGCCGATCATGCGGTTGATGATGAATTCCAGACGGGCCAGGCCCACACCGGCGTTCGGCAGTTGCGCGAAGTCGAAGGCGCGGTCCGGGTTGCCGACGTTCATCATGATCTTGAACGGCAGCTCCGGCATGGCATCCACGGAGTTTTTCTTGATGTCGAAGCCCAGTTCGCCTTCGAAGATGTAACCGGTGTCGCCTTCAGCGCAGGAAACGGTCACGCCCTGGCCGTCTTTCAACAGCTGGGTGGCGTTGCCGCAACCGACCACGGCCGGGATGCCCAGCTCGCGAGCGATGATCGCCGCGTGGCAGGTACGGCCGCCACGGTTGGTGACGATGGCGCTGGCGCGCTTCATGACCGGTTCCCAGTCCGGGTCGGTCATGTCGGAAACCAGCACGTCGCCCGGCTGGACTTTGTCCATCTCGGACACGTCCTTGATGATCCGCACCTTGCCGGCGCCGATGCGCTGGCCGATGGCGCGACCTTCCACCAGCACGGTGCCGGTTTCTTTCAACAGGTAACGTTCCATGACGTTGGCCTGGGTGCGGCTCTTCACGGTTTCCGGACGGGCCTGCACGATGTAGAGCTTGCCGTCGTCGCCGTCTTTGGCCCATTCGATGTCCATCGGGCACTTGTAGTGCTTCTCGATGATCATCGCCTGCTTGGCCAGCTCGCTGACTTCGGCGTCGGTCAGGCAGAAACGCGCACGATCGGCCTTGTCCACGTCGATGGTCTTGACCGATTTACCGGCGCGGGCTTCGTCACCGTAGATCATCTTGATGGCTTTGCTGCCCAGGTTGCGACGCAGGATGGCCGGGCGACCGGCTTCCAGCGTGCCTTTGTGGACGTAGAACTCATCCGGGTTCACCGCGCCTTGTACGACGGTTTCACCCAAGCCGTAGGCGCCGGTGATGAACACCACGTCACGGAAGCCTGATTCGGTATCGAGGGTGAACATCACCCCGGCGGTGCCGGTTTCGGAGCGGACCATGCGCTGCACGCCAGCCGACAAGGCCACCAGCTTGTGGTCGAAGCCCTGGTGCACGCGGTAGGAAATGGCGCGGTCGTTGAACAGGGAGGCGAACACCTCTTTGGCGGCGCGAATGACGTTTTCGACACCACGGATGTTCAGGAAGGTTTCCTGCTGACCGGCGAAGGAAGCGTCCGGCAGGTCTTCGGCGGTAGCGGAAGAGCGCACGGCCACGGCCATGTCAGGGTTGCCGGCCGACAGCGTGGCGAACGCGGTGCGGATCTCGGCGTTGAGCTTCTCGGGGAACTCGGCTTCCATGATCCATTGACGGATCTGGGCGCCGGTCTTGGCCAAGGCGTTTACATCATCGACGTCCAGGGCGTCGAGGGCGGCATGGATCTGATCGTTCAGGCCGCTCAGTTCCAGAAAATCACGATAAGCCTGAGCTGTCGTGGCAAAGCCACCTGGCACCGATACACCGGCGCCTGCAAGGTTACTGATCATCTCGCCCAGGGATGCGTTCTTGCCCCCCACATGCTCTACATCATGGACGCCGAGCTTATCGAGGGAAACTACGTACTCTACCAAGGTGATCTCTCCACTAACTGTGTTGGAAAAGCTCAGAAGCCGGCGACTCGGGGGAGCCTTTGCCGGCTGTATGGCCTGGACCTGGAAAATAAGTGAGAATGCGGGCATCGGTGGCCGACAAATCGCGCCTACTATATCCAAGAATCGTCACTAGCTTAAGGCCCAAGGTGCAAATGAAACGATCTGCTTTCTTTATCTCCGATGGCACCGGCATTACCGCCGAAACCCTCGGCCAAAGCCTGCTGGCGCAGTTCGAAAACATTACCTTCAGCAAAATCATACGACCGTACATCGACGACGCTGATAAAGCGCGGGCCATGGTACAACAAATCAACAAAGCCGCCGAAAACGATGGTTTTCGTCCGATTATTTTCGACACCATTGTCAATCAGGACATTCGTGAGATTCTCGCAACGTCGAATGGTTTCATGATCGACATTTTCTCGACCTTCCTGGCGCCCCTTGAACAGGAGCTGACCGAGCATTCTTCCTACACCGTCGGCAAATCCCACTCCATCGGCCATAACTCCAATTACATGGAGCGTATCGAGGCGGTGAACTTCGCCCTCGACAATGACGATGGCGCCCGCACGCACTATTACGACAAAGCTGACTTGATACTAGTAGGCGTGTCGCGATGCGGCAAAACACCGACGTGTTTGTACATGGCCATGCAATTCGGCATCCGCGCAGCCAACTATCCGCTGACCGAAGACGACATGGAGCGCCTGCAACTGCCGACCGCCCTGCGCGCCCATCATCACAAGCTGTTCGGCCTGACCATCGACCCGGACCGCCTCACCGCGATCCGCAACGAACGCAAGCCCAACAGCCGCTATTCGAGCTACGCGCAGTGCGAATTCGAAGTGCGCGAGGTGGAGAATCTGTTCCGACGCGAGAACATTCCCCACATCAATTCCACGCATTTCTCCGTGGAAGAGATCTCGGCGAAGATTCTGGTGGAGAAAGGTGTGGAACGGCGGTTCAAGTAGATAGTCGGCGGCAGTTATGCCGCCTTCGCGGCCAGCTAGATCACAAACAAATCCACAAACCGGTTCACCGGCGTCGCTTCAAGTGCTGCCGGGTCCTTGCACAGCGCAAGGATCTCGGCGCTTCGCTGAGCCGTGAAGCGCGTCGTCAGGTTGACCTTGAACTTGTCTTCCAGCAACGGAATGCCATCAGCACGGCGCCGGCGATGACCGATCGGGTACTCCACCATCACGTTATCGGTGCTGGAACCGTCCTTGAAGAACACCTGTACAGCGTTGGCGATGGAGCGTTTGTCCGCCTCCAGGTATTCGCGGGTGAAACGCGGGTCTTCGACAATGACCATTTTGTCGCGCAGCACATCGATAATCGGGTGCGCGGCGTGGAAGTCGTCTTCGTACTGCTCGGCCACCAGATTGCCGAATACCAGGGGTACGGCGGTCATGTACTGGAGGCAGTGATCGCGGTCCGCAGCGTTGGCCAGCGGGCCGACCTTGGAGATGATGCGGATCGCTGATTCGTGGGTGGTGATAACGATCCTGTCGATTTCATGCAGGCGATTCCTGACCAATGGATGCAGGGTGACGGCAGCCTCGCAGGCCGTTTGCGCGTGGAACTCAGCGGGGAAGCTGATCTTGAACAGCACGTTTTCCATCACATAGCTGCCGAACGGCCGGGAAAAACTGAAAGCTCGCTTGCCTTCAGGCTTGAGCCCCAGGTCGTTGTTGGTGTGGCTGAACAGTACATCGTAGAAACCCCATTGCTTGGCGGTCAGTACGCCGGGGATGCCCATCTCACCACGCATCGCAATGTCCGCCAGACGCACGCCCCGACTGGTCGCGTCTCCGGCCGCCCAGGATTTACGCGATCCGGCGTTCGGCGCATGCCGGTAAGTGCGCAGCGCCTGGCCATCGGCAAAGGCATGAGACAACGCCGACAGCAGCTGCTCGCGATTGGCGCCCATGAGTTTGGCAGTGACGGCGGTCGAGGCGACTTTCACCAGAATCACGTGATCGAGACCGACGCGGTTGAACGAATTTTCCAGGGCGATCACGCCCTGAATCTCGTGCGCCATGATCATGGCTTCCAGCACAGCGCGAATGGTCAGTGGGGCGTCGCCATTGGCCAGGCGCTTTTGCGACAGGTGGTCGGCCACCGCGAGAATACCGCCGAGGTTATCGGACGGATGGCCCCATTCGGCGGCGAGCCAGGTGTCGTTGTAATCGAGCCAGCGGACGATGCAACCGATGTCCCAAGCGGCCTTGACCGGGTCGAGACGATAGCTGGTGCCGGGCACGCGGGCCCAGAAGGGGACGACAGTGCCTTCGACGATAGGACCCAGGTGTTTGGTGCATTCGGGGAAACGCAGCGCCAGCAAGCCGCAGCCGAGGGTGTCCATCAGGCAATTGCGGGCAGTATCAAGCGCCTCGGGCGACTGGATGTTGAAATTGAGGACGTAGTCGGCGATGTCCTGCAGAACCGTGTCGTAGTCGGGGCGGGTGTTCAGGTCGACGTTGGCGCTCATGTTCGATTCACTCTTGAAGTGGTTCGTTGATGGGACCTCGGTTCAGGGTAGTCTCAGTCGGTACAACACTCTTGTTTTGGAAATGCATCACCTATGGGAGCGGCGCTCCCACAGGGATTTGTGTATGCCTGGATTGAGGTTAGAAACAATCCCCCGGCACCCGGACATAACCTTCCATCAACACCCGCGCACTGCGGCTCATGATGGCTTTTTTCACCGTCCACTCACCGTTGACCTTTGCGGCCTCGGCGCCCACGCGCAAGGTGCCGGACGGATGGCCGAAGCGCACGGCGTTGCGTTCGATACCGCCCGCTGCCAGGTTGACCAAGGTGCCGGAAATCGCCGCCGCCGTGCCGATCGCCACCGCTGCCGTGCCCATCATGGCGTGGTGCAGCTTGCCCATGGACAACGCGCGCACCAGCAGGTCGATGTCGGCGGCTGCGATTTTCTTGCCGCTGGACGCAATGTAATCCGCAGGTGGGGCGACGAACGCGACCTTCGGCGTGTGCTGGCGCTTGGCGGCTTCATCCAGGTGTTCAATCAGCCCCATGCGCAGCGCACCGTAAGCCCGGATGGTTTCGAACATTGCCAAAGCCTCCAGGTCACTGTTGATCGCGCCCTGCAACTCGGTGCCGGTGTAGCCTATGTCTTCGGCGTTGATGAATATGGTCGGGATGCCAGCGTTGATCAGGGTAGCCTTGAGCGTGCCGACACCTGGCACTTCAAGGTCGTCCACCAGATTGCCGGTGGGGAACATCGAGCCACCGCCACCCTCTTCTTCCGCCGCCGGATCCATGAATTCGAGCTGCACTTCGGCGGCCGGAAAGGTCACGCCGTCGAGTTCAAAATCACCGGTTTCCTGCACCTCGCCATTGGTGATCGGTACATGAGCGATGATGGTCTTGCCGATGTTGGCCTGCCACACGCGCACCACCGCCACACCGTTGTGCGGAATGCGGCCGGCATCCACCAGGCCATTGCTGATGGCGAACGAACCGACCGCCGCCGACAGGTTGCCGCAGTTGCCACTCCAGTCGACGAAAGGTTTGTCGATGGCGACCTGACCGAACAGGTAATCGACGTCGTGATCGGCCTTGATGCTTTTCGACAGGATCACGGTTTTGCTGGTGCTGGACGTCGCGCCGCCCATGCCGTCGATTTGCTTCTCGTACGGATCGGGGCTGCCGATCACGCGCAGCAACAAGGCATCGCGGGCGGTGCCTGGCATCTGCGCCGCTTCGGGCAAATCCTTGAGGCTGAAGAACACGCCTTTGCTGGTGCCGCCGCGCATGTAGGTGGCAGGGATTTTTATCTGAGATGCGTGAGCCATATTGATCCTGTATGGCCAGCGCGGGACTTGAAATCCCGCGCGGCTCGTCGTGTTAAACGGCAACCGCCGACTCTTCGAGGAAGTCCTGAGCGAAACGCTGCAACACGCCGCCAGCCTCGTAGATCGACACTTCTTCGGCGGTGTCGAGGCGGCAGGTCACCGGCACTTCGACGCGTTCACCGTTCTTGCGGTTGATCACCAGCGTCAGCGTCGCGCGCGGGGTGCGATCGCCGATCACGTCATAGGTTTCGCTGCCATCTATCCCTAAGGTTTTACGATTGGTGCCCGGCAGGAACTCCAGCGGCAACACGCCCATGCCCACCAGGTTGGTGCGGTGAATGCGCTCGAAACCTTCGGCGGCAATCGCTTCCACCCCCGCCAGACGCACGCCTTTGGCCGCCCAGTCCCGGGACGAACCCTGGCCATAGTCGGCA
This sequence comes from Pseudomonas sp. 05N433, assembly GCF_056396925.1. Taxonomy (NCBI): domain Bacteria; kingdom Pseudomonadati; phylum Pseudomonadota; class Gammaproteobacteria; order Pseudomonadales; family Pseudomonadaceae; genus Pseudomonas; species Pseudomonas sp. 05N433. The sequence goes on from NZ_JBFTML010000004.1 coordinate 162,746, forward strand.
CCGGCAATGATGATCAGCGGCTGCTTGCGTTCCATGTAGGTTTCGATGGCTTCCCACATGCGCATCACTTTGCCTTCCGGCTCCACGCGGGCAAGAGAACCCTGCTTGACCTTGCCGTTTTCCTGCACCATTTCATTGAACAGTTTCGGGTTGGCGAAGGTTGCGCGCTGCGCGGTCAAGTGGTCGCCGCGGTGCGTGGCGTAGGAGTTGAAGTCCTCTTCCGGCAGGCCCATTTTCGCCAGGTACTCACCCGCTGCGCTGTCGAGCATGATCGCGTTCGAAGGCGACAGGTGATCGGTGGTGATGTTGTCCGGCAGCACCGCCAGCGGGCGCATGCCCTTGAGCGGACGCGCGCCGGCCAGCGCGCCTTCCCAGTACGGCGGACGACGGATGTAGGTGCTCATCTCGCGCCAGTCGTACAGCGGCGTGACTTTCGGGCCGGTGTCTTCGTGGATGGCGAACATCGGAATGTACACTTGGCGGAACTGCTCCGGCTTGACCGAGGCCTTGACCACCGCGTCGATTTCTTCGTCGCTCGGCCAGATGTCTTTCAGGCGGATTTCCTTGCCATCGACCACGCCCAGTACATCTTTTTCGATGTCGAAACGGATGGTGCCGGCGATGGCATAAGCCACCACCAATGGCGGCGATGCGAGGAACGCCTGCTTGGCGTACGGGTGAATCCGCCCGTCGAAGTTGCGGTTGCCAGAGAGTACGGCGGTGGCATACAGGTCGCGGTCGATGATCTCTTGCTGGATCACCGGATCCAGCGCGCCGGACATGCCATTGCAGGTGGTGCAGGCGAAGGCCACGACGCCGAAGCCGAGTTGCTCCAGCTCGTTGGTCAGGCCGGCTTCATCCAGATACAGCGCCACGGTTTTCGAACCGGGTGCCAGGGACGACTTGACCCATGGCTTACGGGTCAGCCCAAGCTGGTTGGCATTGCGCGCCAGCAGGCCGGCGGCAATGACGTTGCGCGGGTTACTGGTGTTGGTGCAACTGGTGATGGCAGCGATGATCACCGCACCGTCCGGCATCTGGCCGGGCACGTCTTCCCACTGGCCGGAGATGCCTTTGGCAGCCAGATCCGAGGTCGCAACACGCGCATGCGGGTTGCTCGGGCCTGCCATGTTGCGCACCACCGAGGACAGGTCGAAGCTCAGCCCGCGCTCGTATTGCGCGCCTTTGAGGCTATCGGCCCACAGGCCGGTCTGTTTGGCGTAGTTCTCGACCAGTTGCACTTGCTTGTCTTCACGACCGGTGAGTTTCAGGTAGTCAATGGTCTGCTGGTCGATGTAGAACATTGCCGCAGTGGCGCCGTATTCCGGGGCCATGTTGGAAATGGTCGCGCGGTCGCCAAGGGTGAGGTTTGACGCGCCTTCACCAAAGAACTCCAGCCATGCGCCAACGACTTTTTGTTTGCGCAGGTATTCGGTCAGCGCCAGCACCATGTCGGTGGCGGTGATGCCCGGTTGCAGCTTGCCGGTGAGTTCGACGCCAACGCTTTCCGGCAGACGCATCCACGAGGCGCGACCGAGCATCACGCTTTCCGCTTCCAGACCACCAACGCCAATGGCGATCACGCCCAGCGCATCAACGTGCGGGGTATGACTGTCGGTGCCGACGCAGGTATCGGGGAAAGCCACGCCGTCGCGCACCTGGATCACCGGCGACATTTTCTCCAGGTTGATCTGGTGCATGATCCCGTTGCCTGGCGGGATCACGTCGACGTTCTTGAAGGCTTTCTTGGTCCAGTTGATGAAGTGGAAACGGTCTTCGTTGCGACGGTCTTCGATGGCGCGGTTCTTTTCGAACGCCTTGGGATCGAAGCCGCCGGACTCGACGGCCAGCGAGTGATCGACGATCAATTGCGTTGGCACCACCGGGTTCACTTGCGCCGGGTCGCCGCCTTGCAGGGCGATGGCATCGCGCAAGCCGGCAAGGTCCACCAGGGCGGTCTGGCCGAGAATGTCGTGGCACACCACGCGGGCCGGAAACCATGGGAAGTCGAGGTCGCGTTTGCGCTCGATCAGTTGTTTCAGGGAATCGGTGAGCGTGGCCGGGTCGCAGCGACGCACGAGGTTTTCCGCCAGCACGCGGGAGGTGTACGGCAGGGTGTCGTAGGCGCCGGGTGCAATGGCATCGACCGCCGCACGGACGTCGAAATAATCCAGAGAGCTGCCGGGCAGCGGTTTGCGGAATTCAGTATTCATCGTCAGGACTCGGTCACGGTAATTTCAATAGGTGGGCGCCTGGCACCGGGCTGAACCCCGACCTGCAGGGTTCCCGGTTCCTTCAGTAACCAGTACCGGCGCCCTCCCCGGTCAGCGTTGTTCGATTGGCACGAACTTGCGCTGTTCAACGCCGACGTACTCGGCGCTCGGGCGGATGATGCGATTGTTGGCACGTTGTTCGAACACATGCGCCGCCCAGCCGGTCAGGCGTGAGCAGACGAAGATCGGTGTGAACAACTTGGTCGGGATGCCCATGAAGTGGTACGTCGAGGCGTGGTAGAAGTCGGCGTTCGGGAACAGTTTCTTCTGTTCCCACATGGTTGCATCGATGGCTTCTGAAACCGGGAACAACACCGTGTCGCCCACTTCGTCGGCGAGTTTTTTCGACCAGCCCTTGATCACCTCATTGCGCGGATCGTTGTCCTTATAGATCGCGTGGCCGAAGCCCATGATCTTGTCCTTGCGTGCCAGCATGCCGAGGGTGCCCTCGACCGCCTCTTCCGGCGAGCTGAAGCGCTCGATCATTTCCATCGCCGCTTCGTTGGCCCCGCCGTGCAGCGGGCCGCGCAGGGAACCGATGGCAGCGGTGATGCAGGAATACAGATCCGACAGCGTCGAGGCACACACCCGAGCGGTGAAGGTCGAGGCGTTGAATTCGTGCTCCGCGTAGAGGATCAGCGAAACGTTCATCACCTTGACGTGCAACTCGCTCGGCTTCTTGTCGTGCAACAGGTGCAGGAAATGGCCGCCGATGCAGGCTTCGTCGGTCACGCAGTTGATGCGCTTGCCGTCGTGGCTGAAGCGATACCAGTAGCACATGATCGCCGGGAACGCGGCCAGCAGGCGGTCGGTTTTGTCGTGCTGCTCGGAGAAATCTTTCTCCGGCTCGATGTTGCCCAGGAACGAGCAACCGGTGCGCATCACATCCATTGGATGGGCGTCGGCGGGGATGCGCTCCAGCACTTCCTTCAACGCTTGCGGCAGGTCGCGCAGCTTGCTCAGTTTCTCGGTATAGCCGGCCAGTTGTAACTGGGTCGGCAGTTCGCCGTACAGCAGCAGGTAAGCCACTTCTTCGAACTGTGCGTCAGCCGCCAGTTCGCGCACGTCGTAACCGCGATAGGTCAGGCCGGCACCCGACTGGCCCACGGTGGACAGTGCGGTTTGCCCGGCAACCTGGCCACGGAGCCCGGCGCCACTGAGTACTTTTGCTTCGGCCATTGCTGTCTCCAATCTTGAATTTGTTAGGGAATCGGCAAGTTGTGGGGGATTGCGCCTTACTTCTTCGCCGCAAACAACGCATCGAGCTTCTGCTCGAACGTGTGGTAATCGATGCGATCGTAAAGCTCCATGCGCGTCTGCATGGTGTCGATGACGTTCTGTTGCGTGCCGTCGCGGCGGATCGCGGTGTAGACGTTTTCCGCAGCCTTGTTCATCGCGCGGAACGCCGACAGCGGGTACAACACCAGCGACACATCGGCACCGGCGAGCTGCTCGGTGGTGTACAGCGGTGTCGCGCCGAACTCGGTGATGTTGGCCAGGATCGGCGCTTTCACGCGGCTGGCGAACAGTTTGTACATCTCAAGTTCAGTGATGGCCTCCGGAAAGATCATGTCGGCGCCGGCCTCGATGCACGCGGCGGCGCGATCCAGTGCAGACTCCAGACCTTCCACCGCCAGGGCATCGGTGCGGGCCATGATCACGAAGCTGTCGTCGGTGCGCGCATCAACAGCGGCTTTGATGCGGTCGACCATTTCCTGCTGCGAAACGATCTCTTTATTGGGACGGTGACCGCAGCGCTTGGCGCCGACCTGGTCTTCGATGTGAATTGCCGCCGCGCCGAACTTGATCATCGACTTGACGGTACGGGCGACGTTGAACGCCGAGGAACCGAAACCGGTGTCCACGTCCACCAGCAGCGGCAGGTCGCAAACGTCGGTGATGCGGCGCACGTCGGTCAGCACGTCATCCAGGCCGGTAATGCCCAGGTCCGGCACGCCGAGGGAGCCGGCAGCCACCCCGCCCCCCGACAGGTAGATAGCCTTGAAACCGGCGCGCTTGGCCAACAGCGCGTGGTTGGCGTTGATCGTGCCGACCACTTGCAGCGGATGCTCGCTGGCGACCGCATCGCGGAAACGCTGGCCTGGAGTGCTCTTGTTGGAACTCATGACTCACCTCGTTCAGTGGCTGTCGGGTTAGCGCCGTCCTGGTAGTGACGGGCGATATTGCGTTTGGAGGCGCCGATGTGACGGCGCATCAACAACTCGGCCAGTTCACCGTCACGGTCGGCGATGGCATCGAGAATTCGGTGGTGCTCGGCAAACGCCTGGCGTGGCCGATTGGGCGTGGTGGAAAACTGGATGCGGTACATGCGCACCAGTTGATAGAGCTCGCCGCAGAGCATCTGGGTCAGGGTGCGGTTGCCGCTGCCCTGGATGATCCGGTAATGAAAGTCGAAATCGCCTTCCTGCTGGTAATAGCCGACGCCCGCCTGAAACGCCGCATCACGCTCGTGGGTTTCCAACACCCGGCGCAGTTCGTCGATTTCTTCAACGGTCATGCGTTCAGCCGCCAGACGGCACGCCATGCCTTCCAGGGATTCGCGGATTTCGTAGAGTTCCAGCAATTCGGCGTGACTCAACGACACCACCCGCGCCCCGACGTGCGGCACGCGAACCAGCAGGCGTTGGCCTTCCAGTCGGTGGATCGCCTCACGCAACGGCCCGCGGCTGATGCCGTAGGTGCGCGCCAGCTCCGGCTCGGAGATCTTGCTGCCCGGGGCGATCTCACCCTTGACGATGGCCGCCTGAATGCGTCGGAAGACGTTTTCGGAAAGTGTTTCCGAGTCGTCCTGAACCGTGACCGGGGGATCGAGTTGATCCAGCATATTGTCGACACCTTTAAAAGCAATGCCGCAAAAATTAGCGAATAAGGCCGGTTACGTCAAAGGATAAATAGACATTGTCGACAATCGTCTAATAACCGCTTGCACCATAAAGAAGCAGCACCCCCGGTTACAGCCGTCCGCCAGCGCTGGCGCCATAAAACCACCGTGCTAGAATGCCGCCCGCATTTGCTTGTCATCTGCATTGCCTGTCATAAAAAAAGGATAGGCATACGAGGGAGCTTGTGCAGCAATGCCAGGGCCTTGAATTGAAGAACGGACCGCTGCGCATCAGGATTTATGAGACTCAAGCTCTTCACCACATTTCTTTGTCTTCTTGGCCTGTCAGGTTTTGCCGCGGCAGGGGAAAAGACTGTGTACGGCCTCAATGAGTACGCGTCGCTGGATGGCATCAACCTGGAAGTTGCCGCCAAACTCGACACCGGGGCGAAAACCGCCTCGCTGAGCGCCCGCGACATCAAACGTTTCAAACGCAATGGCGAATCCTGGGTGCGCTTCTATCTGGCCATCGACGCCGCGCATTCGCACCCGATTGAACGACCGCTGGCCCGTGTCAGCAAGATCAAGCGCCGGGCCGGTGACTACGACCCGGAAGAAGGCAAGAAGTACACCGCCCGTCCGGTCATCGAGCTGGATATCTGCATGGGGTCGGCTTTACGCAGTATTGAAGTGAACCTGACCGACCGCAGCGCCTTCCAATACCCGCTCTTGATCGGCTCCGAGGCACTCAAGCGTTTCGATGCGCTGGTCGATCCAAGTCTTAAATACGCTGCTGGCAAACCTGCCTGCGCCACCGACGCACATACCGCAGAGTAATTCCAATGCGCTCTCTTACCCTCCATCTGAAATTGCTGATCGCCATCCTGGTGGTGCTGGGCATTTCAGTTACGGCCTATCAGATTTTCGTGCTCGGTATTCCGGTGACTGAAGATGCCACCGATGACTTGTGGAACATTGACGCCAAGGTCGAGTTCGTCGCCAACGCCAAAGACCCGATCAAGATCCAGATGTTCGTGCCGCCGCTGAGCCGCGACTACGTGAGCCTTAACGAGAGTTTCATTTCCAATAACTACGGTGTGGCAGTGAACCGTGTCGACGGCAACCGCAAGGTCACCTGGTCGGCACGTCGGGCCAAGGGCAACCAGACCCTTTATTACCGCCTGGTGCTGACCAAGCGCTACACCGGCGAAAAATCCAAGGTCAAAGGGGCGACCTTCCGCGACAGCATCGCCGTCGAAGGCCCGGAAAAAATCGCCGCCGAAGCCTTGCTCGCGCCGATCCGCCAGCATTCGGCCGACGTCGAAACTTTCATCGGCGAAGCCATCAAACGTGTCAACAACCTCAACGACGACAACGTGAAACTGCTGCTGGCCGGCGATACGTCCACCGCGAACAAAGCCAAAATCGTCGAGCTGGTTCTGTCCATCGCCCACGTGCCGGTGGAAAAGGTCCACACCATCCGCCTGGTGGCCGATCAGCCGCAAACGCCTGAACTCTGGTTGCGCAGTTTCAACGGCACCGACTGGCTGTACTTCAACCCGGAAACCGGCGAACAGGGCCTGCCCACCGACCGCTTGCTGTGGTGGACCGGCGATGAAAACCTGATCACCGTCGATGGCGGCAAGAAAGCCAACGTCACCTTCAGCCTGAACAACAGCGAAATGAACGCCATTCGCCTGGCCAAGCTGACCGACGAGAATTCCGACGCCAATTTCCTCGACTACTCGCTGTACGGCCTGCCGCTGCAAACCCAGCAGACCTTCATGATCATGGTGATGATCCCGATCGGCGTGCTGGTGATCCTGATCCTGCGCAACCTGATCGGCATCCAGACACTCGGCACCTTTACCCCGGTGCTGATCGCCCTGGCCTTCCGGGAAACCCAGCTCGGCTTCGGCATCGTGCTGTTTACCATCATCACGGCGCTGGGGCTGTCGCTGCGTTCCTACCTTGAGCACTTGAAACTGCAAATGCTGCCGAGATTGTCGGTGGTGCTGACCTTCGTGGTGGTGCTGATCGCGGCGATCAGCCTGTTCAGCCACAAACTCGGCCTGGAGCGCGGGTTGTCGGTGGCGCTGTTCCCGATGGTGATTCTGACCATGACCATCGAACGCCTGTCGATCACCTGGGAAGAGCGCGGTGGCGGCCATGCCATGAAAGTGGCGATCGGCACACTGTTCGCCGCCTCCCTGGCGCACCTGATCATGAGCGTGCCGGAGTTGGTGTACTTCGTGTTCACCTTCCCGGCGGTCCTGCTGATTCTGGTGGCTTTCATGCTGGCCATGGGTCGCTATCGCGGTTACCGCCTGACCGAACTGGTGCGTTTCAAGGCTTTCCTGAAGGAGGCTGACGCCTGATGTTCGGTCTCTGGAAGACCTGGAAAGCCCTGGAGGCCCGGGGCATCATGGGGATCAATCGGCGTAACGCCGACTACGTGCTCAAGTACAACAAGCGCAGCCTGTACCCGATCGTCGATGACAAGATCATCACCAAGGAACGCGCCATCGCCGCCGGCATCCACGTGCCGGAGCTGTACGGCGTGATCTCCACCGAGAAGGAAATCGATAACCTCAAGGAGATCATCGGCGGGCGCACCGACTTCGTGATCAAACCGGCCCAGGGCGCCGGCGGCGACGGCATCATTGTGGTTGCCGACCGGTTCGAGGGGCGCTATCGCACAGTGTCCGGCAAGATCATTGACCATGAGGAACTCGAGCACCATATCTCGAGCATCCTCACCGGCCTGTATTCCCTGGGCGGGCACCGCGACCGTGCGCTGATCGAATACCGCGTGACCCCGGACCAGATCTTCAAAAGCATCAGCTATGAAGGTGTGCCGGATATCCGCATCATCGTGCTGATGGGTTATCCGGTGATGGCCATGCTGCGCCTGCCGACCCGCCAGTCCGGCGGCAAGGCCAACCTGCACCAGGGCGCCATCGGCGTCGGTGTCGACCTGGCCACTGGCCTGACATTGCGCGGCACCTGGCTGAACAACATCATCAACAAACACCCGGACACCACCAACGCGGTAGACGGCGTGCAACTGCCCTACTGGGACGGTTTCATGAAACTGGCCGCCGGCTGTTACGAGTTGTGCGGGCTGGGCTACATCGGCGTCGACATGGTGCTTGACCAGGAGAAAGGGCCGCTGATTCTTGAGCTCAATGCCCGGCCTGGGTTGAACATTCAGATCGCCAACGATTGCGGCCTGACGTCCCGTACCCACGCGGTCGAGGYGCGACTCGAAGAGCTGAAGGCGCGCGGGATCACCGAAACGGCGCAGGAACGTGTGGCGTTCGTTCAGGAACTGTTTGGGCATATTCCGACGATTGAGGGCTGACCCCTCTGGCTCTTTGTGGCGAGGGAGCTTGCTCCCGCTTGACTGCGCAGCAGTCATAAAACGGCATCCTCGGTTTCTCTGAAAACCGAGGGGCTGATTTCTTTGGGCCTGCTTCGCAGTCCGCCGGGAGCAAGCTCCCTCGCCACAGGCAAACTTCCCTCGCCGCAGATGTATCTCTTGCCGACATCCCCTCTAGGAGCAAATCCTGCAGAGGACTACAATCGCTCCCCCGCCTCGTTGGCTGATCTGCCCCGCCCATGTTGACCTGTTCTGTACACCCGCTGCCCTATCGCGCCAACCCTGCCGAGTACTTCGCGGCGATTCGTCATGCCCCCGGTGCCGTGCTGCTCGACAGCGGCCGGCCGAGTGCCGAACGTGGGCGTTTTGACCTGCTCAGCGCCTGGCCGCTGGAGCAACTGGCCGTGTTGCCGGATGAAAGCGGCAGCCATTTCCTGCAACGCCTTCGCAAGAACCTTACACGGCTCGGTGAAGCAACCGTCCCTGACGACTTGCCCTTCGCCGGCGGCCTGATCGGCTACCTGAGCTACGACTTCGGCCGGCATCTGGAAAACCTGCCGAGCCAGGCGCGGGACGATCTGCAATTGCCCGACGCACGCTTCGGGCTGTATGACTGGGCGCTGATCAGCGATCACCATCTGGCTACCAGTCAATTGGTGTTCCACCCGACGCTCATCGACAGTGAACGACAACGGCTGATCGAACTGTTCACTCAGCCCACCACCGAGAATATCCAGCCATTCAAACTGGACGGCCCGATGAGTGCTGACCTGAGCGCTGACGACTATCGGCAAGCCTTCGAACGCATTCAGCAGTACATCCAGGCTGGCGACTGCTATCAGGTCAACTTCGCCCAGCGCTTTCGCGCCCAATGCCAGGGCGATCCGTGGGCGGCCTATTGCGCGCTGCGGGCGGCTTGCCCGACACCGTTTTCCGGCTTCCAGAGCCTGCCCGACGGCGACGCGGTGCTAAGCCTGTCGCCGGAGCGCTTCGTCAAAGTCAGCGAGCGCCACGTCGAAACCCGCCCGATCAAAGGCACCCGCCCCCGCGGGCTGACCGCTGCCGAAGATGCGGCGAACGCCGCCGAACTGCTGGCCAGTCCCAAGGACCGCGCGGAAAACCTGATGATCGTCGACTTGCTGCGCAACGATCTGGGTCGTACCTGCCGCATCGGTTCGGTACGGGTGCCGGAGCTGTTCAGCCTGGAAAGCTATCCGAACGTGCATCACCTGGTGAGCAGCGTTACCGGCGAACTGGCGGATGACAAGGACGCGCTGGACTTGATCGCCGGCAGCTTCCCCGGCGGCTCGATTACCGGCGCGCCAAAAATTCGCGCCATGCAGATCATCGATGAACTGGAACCGACCCGTCGCGGGTTGTATTGCGGTTCATTGCTGTATCTGGACGTGCGCGGGGAGATGGACAGCTCCATCGCCATTCGCAGTTTGTTGGTCAAGGATGGGCAGGTGTGCTGCTGGGGCGGCGGGGGGATCGTCGCGGATTCGGATTGGCAGGCGGAGTATCAGGAATCGATTACCAAGGTGAAGGTGCTGCTCGAAACGTTGCAGGGCCTCTAAAAGCTTCGTGGGCAAGCCTCGCTCCTACAGAATTCAGGTCGTGGAATCGACCATGCCCTGTAGGAGCGAGGCTTGCCCGCGAAGGCATCCTCGCAGACGACTACAAACTCAAAGCCCGGTTCGAGGCCTTGATGAACTCCTGCTTCAACTCGGCAAAGCTGTGCACCGCCGGGAACTGCGGGAACTCGCGAATCACGTTGTCCGGCGCGTGGAACAGAATCCCGGCATCCGCCTCGCCCAGCATCGTGGTGTCGTTGTAGGAATCCCCCGCCGCAATCACTCGGTAGTAGAGGCTCTTGAACGCCAAAACCGACTGACGCTTGGGGTCTTTCTGACGCAGCTGATAGCCCGTGACCCGACCGGCATCGTCAGTAATCAGACGATGGCAAAGTAACGTCGGGAAGCCCAATTGACGCATCAGCGGTTGGGAAAATTCGTAAAAGGTGTCCGACAGAATCACCACCTGAAAGCGCTCACGCAGCCAGTCGACAAATTCACTGGCGCCTTCCAGAGGCTTGAGCGTAGCGATCACTTCCTGAATGTCGGAGAGCTTCAGGCCATGCTCGTCGAGAATCCGCAGGCGCTGCTTCATCAACACGTCGTAGTCGGGAATGTCCCGAGTGGTGGCCCGGAGGGACTCGATCCCGGTTTTTTCGGCAAAGGCGATCCAGATTTCCGGGACCAGCACACCTTCAAGATCCAGACAGGCAATTTCCACAAGACACTCCCATTAGTATTATTTATGAGTCGAGCGAGCAAAAGGACTGCCGAACTCTAGCGACTCGCCCCCCTCCGTGCAACGCAGAGGACGCGCCAGCCACCGCAGGATTTTGTTACCATCGACGCATATAGAGCGCCCAGCGCCACCGACCTGTAGGAAGCCGCCCTGATGAGCCCATCGTTCGACGTCGTGGAACTCGCCACGACCTATGCCAACAAATCCGCCCAGGACATCCTGAAACTCGCGTTTGCCGAGTTCGGCGATGACCTGTGGATATCTTTCAGCGGCGCCGAGGATGTGGTGCTGGTGGACATGGCCTGGAAGCTGAACAAGAACGTCAAAGTGTTCAGCCTCGACACCGGCCGCTTGCACCCCGAGACCTACCGCTTCATCGAGCAGGTGCGCGAGCACTACAAGATCGATATCGAAGTGGTGTCGCCGGACTACAGCAAGCTCGAACCTTTCGTGAAGGAAAAAGGCCTGTTCAGTTTCTACAAGGATGGCCATGGCGAGTGCTGCGGCATTCGCAAGATCGAGCCGCTGCGTCGCAAACTGTCTGGCGTGACCGCCTGGGCCACCGGCCAGCGTCGGGACCAGAGCCCGGGCACCCGCAGCGCCGTCGCGGTGCTGGAAATCGACACCGCGTTTTCCACCCCGGAACGTACCCTGTACAAGTTCAACCCGTTGGCACAGATGACCAGCGAAGAGATCTGGGGTTACATCCGCATGCTGGAGCTGCCGTACAACAGCCTGCATGAACGCGGATTCATCAGCATTGGTTGCGAGCCTTGCACCCGTCCGGTGCTGCCGAACCAGCATGAGCGCGAAGGTCGTTGGTGGTGGGAAGAAGCCACGCAGAAAGAATGCGGGCTGCATGCCGGGAACATCATCAGCAAGTCCAAAGCTTAAAAGATCGCAGCCCGTAGCAGCTCCTGCAGGAGCTGGCGAAGCCTGTGATGGTTTTACTTTAAAAAGTGTACACAGAAATGTCACCATAAGTGCCATATCTGTGTGCACTTTTATTTTCAGTGCCCCAAAAAGTTACATTCCCCTGTCCTGACTTCCTCAGTCGAACACTCCGACAAAACCCTGCCCAAAATAAATACCTGTTCAATCGGTCAATTTATATCGTCTTTTTTTCAACTACTTATCTTCAATCAATAACAAAACGAAATTAGCCTTAAATTTTATAGATCACCGACTGGCACATATCTGGCTTAAGTGAACACATGTTTTGTATACAATAAATACAAAAACATACACACACTTTAGATCCGCAAGCCTGAAGCGCCCTATCCCGTACAGGCTGCAGATGCCCCGTAACCAATGATGCTCTCCCACCCGCGACGAAGATTTGTCGAGCCCACGCTCATGCACAGTCATCGCGGCAACGAGCTTCAGGAGCCTGCCGGAATGCGTACTAGCCTCCCCAATAACAATATTGCGCTGGATCTGACCTCTCCTCTTTCTACCTCCGTGATTCACGATCAAACGTTTCAACCACCCGTCGTGCTCAGCCCCCGCCTGCATAACAAGGACCTCGCGCCGACCAAGGCCGAAGGTCGGCGCTGGGGCCGTTACAGCATCTTTGCCCTGTGGACAAACGATGTGCACAACATTGCCAACTACTCCTTTGCCATTGGCTTGTATGCACTGGGCCTGAGCGGCTGGCAGATTCTGCTGTCCTTGGGAATCGGTGCTGCGCTGGTGTATTGCTTCATGAACCTTTCCGGTTACATGGGCCAGAAAACCGGGGTGCCGTTTCCGGTGATCAGCCGGATCAGTTTCGGCATCCATGGGGCGCAGATTCCTGCATTGATTCGCGCCGTTATCGCCATTGCCTGGTTCGGAATTCAGACGTACCTGGCGTCAGTGGTCTTTCGCGTATTGCTGACGGCGGTGCATCCCGGACTCGCCGATTACGACCACAATTCGATACTCGGACTGTCGAGCCTGGGCTGGGTGTGTTTCGTAGCGATCTGGTTCGTGCAGTTGGCGATTCTGGCCTATGGCATGGAAATGGTGCGACGCTACGAGGCGTTTGCCGGCCCGGTGATTTTGTTGACCGTCGCCGCCCTCGCCGGCTGGATGTACTTCCAGGCCAACGCCACCATCGCCTGGTCGATTCGTGAACCGCAGAGTGGCGGYGAGATGTGGCGCAATATCTTTGCCGGCGGCGCCTTGTGGCTGTCGATCTACGGCACGCTAATCCTCAATTTCTGCGACTTCGCCCGCTCTTCTCCCTGCCGCAAGACCATCCGGGTCGGAAATTTCTGGGGCCTGCCCGTCAACATTCTGGTATTCGCCGGGATCACCGTCCTGCTGTGCGGTGCGCAATTTCAGATCAATGGCCGGATCATCGAAAGCCCGACCGAGATCATCGCGTCGATTCCCAATAACTTCTTTCTGGTACTCGGTTGCCTGGCGTTCCTGATTGTCACCGTGGCGGTGAACATCATGGCCAACTTCGTCGCCCCGGCCTTTGTCCTGAGCAATCTGGCGCCCAAATACCTGACCTTCCGCCGCGCCGGGCTGATCAGCGCGACCATCGCTGTGCTGATCCTGCCGTGGAACCTCTACAACAGCCCGCTGGTGATCGTGTATTTCCTGTCTGGCCTCGGCGCCCTGCTCGGCCCGTTGTACGGGGTGATCATGGTCGACTACTGGCAGGTACGAAAAGGCCGGATCAACGTGCCGCWGTTGTACAGCGAAGATCCAGATGGCGATTATTACTACAGCCGCGGGGTCAATTTGCGCGCCGTGGCGGCGTTCATTCCGGCCGCCTTGATCGCCATTGTCCTGGCCCTGGTACCAGGTTTCGACAGCGTCTCGCCATTCTCCTGGCTGATTGGCGCCGGGATTGCAGGGATGCTCTACCTGATCATCGCCAAACGGCAGCCTTACTACGCCGATGTCAGCGGAGAAGCCATCGCGGTCGATAACGTCAGCCATTAATCCTCTTGGCGGCCCGGTGACATCGGGCCGCAAACCACTCGTTATAAGGACCTCCCATGCGAATTCTCGTGGTCAACGTCAACACCACCGAATCAATTACCCAGGCCATCGCCCGTCAAGCACAGTCCGTGGCCGCGCCCGGCACGGAAATCATCGGCCTGACCCCGCATTTCGGCGCCGACTCCATTGAAGGCAATTTCGAAAGCTACCTGGCCGCCATCGCCGTGATGGACCGGGTCATGTCCTACGATCAGCCCTTCGATGCGGTAATCCAGGCCGGCTACGGCGAGCACGGCCGCGAAGGTTTGCAGGAGTTGCTCAACGTGCCGGTGGTGGACATCACCGATGCCGGCGCCAGCACCGCGATGTTCCTCGGCCATGCCTATTCGGTGGTCACCACCCTCGACCGCACCGTGCCGCTGATCGAGGATCGCCTCAAACTCTCCGGGCTCTGGGATCGTTGTGCGTCGGTGCGGGCCAGTGGGTTGGCGGTGCTGGAGCTGGAGTCCGATCCAGAGCGTGCGCTGGAGGCGATCGTCCGCCAGGCGGAACTGGCGGTGAGCGAGGACAAGGCCGAGGTGATTTGCCTGGGCTGTGGCGGCATGGCCGGGCTGGACGAGCAGATTCGTCAGCGCACCGGCGTACCGGTGGTGGATGGCGTGACGGCGGCGGTGACCATTGCCGAATCACTGGTGCGGTTGGGGTTGTCGACGTCGAAAGTGCGGACGTATGCGACGCCTCGGCCGAAGACCATTATTGGTTGGCCTGGGCGGTTTGGGCGCTAGACCGCGTTATCGTTCTTCGCGGGCAAGCCTCGCTCCTACAGGGGTTTGCATCACTCTGTGGGAGCGTGGCTTGCCCGCGATGGCCTCCCCTCGGTCCCAAGCCGGGCTCAAACTGCACTGAACCGCTGCCCCAACCCCTGCTCGGCAAACTGTTCAATGATGAAGTCGACAAACGCCCGGGTCTTGCCCGGCAGCAGTTTGTGCTCGGCGTAATAGATGGAGATATTGCCATCGTCGACGTACCAGTCGGGCAGCACCCGCTGCAAGGTCCCGGCGTCCAGATAGCCAACGGCGAACGGCATGCTCACCAATGCAATGCCCAAATCCTGGGTCGCCGCCGCGCAGGCTGCTTCCGAATCGCTCATGGTCATTCGCGCCTTGAGCGTCAGCGGGCTGTGTTGCCGGTTGCGACAGGTCAGTTGCCAGGAACGCACGCGCCCCGTCTGCGGCGACCGTATCAGGATGCCATCGTGGCGCTGGAGGTCATCGGGCTCGATGATCGCTTCGTGCCCCGCCAGGTACCCGGCTGAAGCCACCAACACTCGATGGGCGGGCGTCAGCTTGCGCGCCACCACGCCCTGGGGCAGTTCGAATCCACCGCCAATCGCCGCATCGAACCCCTGGCCGATCAGGTCGACCTGACGGTTATCGAAATGCCAGTCCGGGTTGATCGCCGGAAAGCGCCGCAAAAACTCTCCGAGCAACGGCACGATGTACAAGCGCCCGAACACCGTGCCCATGCTGACCTTCAGCGTTCCCGCCGGACGTCCTTCGGCGCTGGCCAGGTTGGCCACGGCATTCTGGATCGTGTGCAGGCTGGCGCTGACTTCGCCGAGAAACAGCTGACCGGCCTCGGTCAGCGTCAGGCTACGCGTGCTGCGCTGGAACAGCCGCACACCAAGCCGCGCCTCCAGCTTGGCGACGCTCTTGCCCACCGCAGCAGGCGTCAGGCTCAAGCGTCGCGCAGCCTCGGCGAAGCTGCCGACCTCAGCGCTGCGCACGAAGCATTCGATACTGCTGAAGGTTTCCATAAGCGCCACTATAAACTTCTGGTTTACACAGACTATAGCAATCACGGTCTACCCGCCGGGTAATGCGAAGCCGATACTCGACTCCGACAACAAGGCAGCCTGCCTTGAACTTCTGGAGATTGACATGACCACTCAACACCTCAGCGGTAAAGTAGCTCTGATTCAAGGCGGTTCACGCGGTATCGGTGCTGCCATCGTCAAACGCCTGGCCGCAGAAGGCGCAGCCGTCGCCTTCACCTATGTCAGCTCTACCGCCAAAGCCGAAGACCTGCAAAACAGCATCATCTCCGCTGGCGGCAAAGCCCTGGCCATCAAGGCCGACAGCGCCGATGCCGTTGCTATTCGCAATGCCGTCAATGCCACCGTCGAGGCCTTCGGCCGCCTGGACATCCTGGTCAACAACGCAGGCGTTCTGGCCGTCGCACCGCTGGAGGACTTTAAACTCGAAGACTTCGACCAGACCCTGGCCATCAACGTACGAAGTGTGTTCATAGCCACCCAGGAAGCCGCCCGCCACATGACCGAAGGCGGTCGCATCATCAACATCGGCAGCACCAATGCCGATCGCATGCCTTTCGCCGGCGGTGGCCCGTACGCCATGAGCAAATCGGCGCTGGTCGGCCTGACCAAAGGCCTGGCTCGCGACCTCGGCCCGCGGGGTATCACCGTCAACAACGTGCAACCAGGCCCGGTCGACACTGACATGAACCCCGCCAGCGGCGACTTCGCTGATAGCCTGATCCCGCTGATGGCTGTGGGTCGTTACGGCAACCTGGAAGAAATCGCCAGCTTCGTCGCCTATCTCGCAGGTCCCGAAGCTGGCTACATCACCGGTGCCAGCCTGACCATCGACGGTGGTTTCGGCGCCTGATACACCGCTCGACTGAAACAAAAACGCCGGCAATCAATTGCCGGCGTTCTTTTGTGTCAGGGATTATCGAATGGTCAGTTCCATTCAAGCGCCGGCAAGCCACATGTACCGGGTTTGAACGCCTTCAACGTACGAAGAATGCCATCGGCGTGTGCGTACTTTTCGTCGGCCATCGCCGCATCCGGGACCGCAATCGCCGTCATTCCTGCCGCTTTGGCTGCAGTGACGCCGAACGGCGAATCCTCGAATACCAGGCAATCCCGGGGCGCGACCCCAAGGCGTCGTGCCGCCGTCAGGAAAATATCCGGCGCCGGTTTCGCCGCCCCCACTTCCGGGTCGTCAGCGGTGACAATGAAGTCAAACAGCGCGAACCAGTCGCGGTGCAAAGTGGTTTTCTGACCAAACGACTGACGCGAAGAACTGGTGCCCACCGCGATAGGAATGTTGTTGGCTTTCAAGTGCCGAACCAGTTCCTCTGCTCCGGGCATCGCCAGCGCCGTCGGAAAACGCTCGCGCATCAAGGGCTCGCGGATCACCAGAAACTCTTCGGCGGTGATCGGCAAGTCCAGCGCCTCGACCACATAGCGCGCCAGATCACCCGCGCCACGGCCGATGATGTTCTGTTTGACGCTCCAGTCGAAGGTCCGCCCATAGCGCTCGGCAATGATGGACGTGACCTCGGTGTAAATGCCCTCGGTGTCCAGCAGCAAACCGTCCATATCGAAAATCACGGCCTTGATCGGACCGAACTCATCCAAGGGTGCACTCATCGCATCTGATCCGTTTTCTCATGACATCCCAGGACGGCTCAGGTACGGCCGGATCCGTGATGGATTAAAGGGTTCAGCAGCATAGCGAGCGCGATTGGTCGAGAGCAACGGGCAATGCCTGGCGGATACAAAATCCTCTGCCGAGGGCGCCGTGATGATTTAGCGATTTCCCCTACACCAAACACCTCCTTTCCCGACTTCTTTCCTTTTTGATCCCCCGCAAAGTCTCTCGCTCCACATTGATCAGCGCGAGGGATTGCGAATGTTCGAACCTGACAAGGTCCTGGCCTTGAACAACGCCATCGGTCTGCTGGTGGTCGCCGCCATGAACCCCAAACAGCCGGACATCAAAGCGCTGCTTGGTGATTTCCGACTCTGCCTCAACGACTACGAGGCCTGGGCGGAAAACTTCTGGACCGGTGGCGCGCTCAACGTCGAGCAAGTGTTCAAGGTCGGCAACGAAATCCGGCTCAGCGCACCGAAGGACTCCACCGCGCCTTTCAGTTCAACACTCGCCATGTGCCCGGCCAGCGGTCCGTTGACCCTGGTGCATATGTTTGAAGCCGCGCGTTTCGTGCCGATCGGCGATACGCCGGTGATGCTCGAACCGGTTATCTCCCAGCACAACGGTGAGCTGACGTTCGGTGAGCCCGTCCACGCAACCATCGGCCCCAGCGGCATTCTCGAAATCCCCGAATGCTGGCGCGGCCATCACTATCGCATCACCTTCTTTCCCAATGTTTCCACTGAACACGTCAAAGCACTCTACGCCTCCTATCAGGGCGTGATCGGCGAGCTGGAAGGCTGGTTGCGCAACGAATGGACGAGCGAATTCGAGCCTTTATGGGCAGATTTTTCCAAAGCTGGTTTCACTCAACGCTACGGCCTGCTGCAACAGGCTGACTGGCACAGTTTCGAGCGTTCGTTGCACGGCTTGTGGGATGACGTGAAGCAGGTCTACGCCCTGGTGGCGGACCTGCAAGGCAGCAGCGAAAAACTCCTTGAGTACCTGACACAAGGCGAGCTTGAGACGCTGCTGAACGCTTCGGCTGAAACCATTGCCAATGTGTTGCTGATGTTGAGCGATGAGCCGTTGATGTTCATCCATCTCGCCGCCTTCACCAGTTGGCTGAGGATGTTGCCGCCGCAGTACATCGCCGAAGTCGTGGCACAAGTTCGTACGGAAATATTAATCAGCTTCCTGCTGGTGCGTCTCACAGGTCCTACGGGCCTGAAGCTCGGCATGAGCGCCAAAGTGCTGGACAAGATCAAGTCCCATCGGGCTCGACAATGGTTGGCGACTGCCAGTTTGCGACTGGCCGAACTGACGGCCAAATCCGACCTGACAGCCCACGCTGGTGTCCTCAAACCGCTCGTGGTCAGTGCGCGCAATGCACCGCTGAAACCTGCACCGACGGTTCCACTGCAGATCAGCGCCGGCAACTCACCGGTTGTGCAGGTGAACAATCCACTCGCCATTGCCCGCGACAAGTCTGCAGCCAAGACCCGGCTGGGCCGTCACGAACCCCACGACGATGCACCGAATCAAGCGAAAAACCCCAATGGCGACAGCGCCGATTGCGCGGCACTGACCTGCACCAACGGCTGCCCTGTGTCGATGGTCAGCGGCGAAGAACTGCTGACCCTGACCGACGGTGCGCTGGACGGGCTGCTGCCGTTTGCCCTCACCCGGTTGTACCGCACCAGCGCGGTGGAAATCGATTGCGGGCTGGGCTGGGGCTGGAGCCATTCGCTGGCGCAGCGGTTGGAGCTGGGCGTTGAACAGGTCRTCTGGATCGACCAYGAAAACCGYCGCACCACGTTYCCRYTRCCGAGCARCGAACGCCCRGCGATCCACAACAGCCTGTCGCGYGCGGCGATTTAYCTCGGYGATGMCCCCGARGAACTGATCCTCGCGCTGGCCGGCGAGACGAGTCGGTTCTACCACTTTCACMACGGYCGRCTRACSGCGATCAGYGACGCCTACRACAACCGCCTGCGCATCACCCGCGACCGWCAGGARCGYATYCARCGCCTCGACAACGGTGCCGGTCGTTCGCTGCTGTTGTGCTACGAGCGCAGGCACCTCATCGCCGTCGAATACCAGTCGTTTCACCCCAGCGATGACTTGGGTGAAGCCTGGCGTACAGAGCAAACACTGGCTTTCTACCGCTATGACGCCCGCCAGCGCTTGATCGAAGCGATCAATGCTGCTGGGGAAAGCGAGCGTTACGACTACGACGACCACCATGTAATTTTGCAGCGACAACTGACCGGTGGCGCGAGTTTCTTCTGGGAGTGGGAACGGTCTGGCAAGTCGGCGCGCTGCGTGCGGCATTGGGCGTCGTTTGCGCAGATGGACACGCGCTATGTCTGGGATGACCAGGGCMGCGTCACCGTCCGGAACATCGACGGCAGCGAAGAGGTTTACGTCCATGACGAGCGGGCGCGGCTGGTGCGCCGGGTCGAGCTGGATGGCGGTGAGCAGCTCAAAAGCTACGACGACAGCGGGCGGTTGATTGCTGAGCAGGATCCGTTGGGGGCCGTCACCGAATACCGTTACGACGACGTCGGACGGCTGGTGACACTGATTCCACCGCAGGACGAACCGACGGCCTACGAGTATCGCAACGGTTTCCTGCATGCGCGCTATCGCGGTCAGGCGGTGTGGACCTATCGACGCAATGCTCAGGGGAGCGTCACCGAGGCGGTTGATCCCGACGGTCAGATCACCCATTACCACTACGACGAACAAGGCCGGCTACTGTCGATCCGCTACCCGGACACCAGTCGACATGTCTTTGTCTGGAATGCCCTGGGTCAGTTGCTTGAGGAAACACTGCCAGATGGTGGGCAGCGGCGCTTTWCCTACGATGCGCTGGGACGGCAGACGACTCATCAGGACGAACACGGTGCCGTCACCCAGTACCAATGGGACGCCATTGGCCGACTGGTCCAGACAACATTCCCTACCGGAGCCACCCGCGGGTTCAGCTACAACGCCTACAGCAAGATCACTGCCGAACGCGATGAACTGGGCCGCATCACCCGCTATGAATACGTCGACGACCTGCACCTGGTCAGCCGCCGGATCAATCCCGACGGCACCCAGCTCAAGTACCGCTATGACAATGCGCAGCTGCTGCTGACGGAAATCGAGAACGAATCCGGCGAACACTATCGGCTGGACTACACGCCCAGCGGCCTGATCCGACAGGAAACCGGCTTCGACGGCCGTCGTACCGCGTACGCCTACGATCTCAATGGTCATCTACAGGAGAAAACCGAGTTCGGTGATGACGGCTCGCAGCTGATCACGGGCTATCAACGGGACTCGGCCGGGCGCTTGCTGGTCAAGACCTTGCCCGACGGCATCCAGGTTAAATACCGCTACGACTCGCTGGGCCGGCTGCTCGGTGTCGATGACGGCCACGATCACCCGCTGGAGTTCGAGTACGACCAGCAGGACCGCCTGATCACCGAACATCAGGGCTGGGGCACCTTGCGTTATGGCTACGACGCCTGCGGCCAGCTCAACCGCCTGCGCCTGCCGGACGGCAGCAAACTCGACTACCGCCACGCCAAGGGCGGTGCGCTGACGGCCATTGACCTCAATGGCGCACGACTGACCTCGCATACGTTCCTCGCCGGTCGCGAACAACACCGCCAACAAGGCCTGCTGCTCAGTGAATATGCCTACGACGAACAGGGCCGTCTAAAGGCCCACGCTGTCGGCCAGCACCAACATCCGCTCTACCGCCGCGACTATGCCTACAGCCTCAACGGCAATCTCGACAGCATCGCCGACACCCGCCATGGCCAGCGCAGCTATCAGTACGACCCGCTCAATCGACTGATTCGCGTGCGCCACTCCCGCGACCAACAGCCGGAAAGCTACGCCCACGACCCAGCCGGCAACCTGCTGATGCAGGACCGCCCCGGCCCGACGTCCGTCAAAGGCAATCGCCTGTTGATGCAGGGCGATCGCCACTTCGACTACGACACCTTCGGCAACCTGATCCGCGAGCGCCGTGGCACCGGGCAGAAACTGGTCACCGAATACCGCTACGACTGCCAGCATCGGCTGGTCGGCGTCACTACGCCGGATGGTCGTTGTTCAAGTTATCGCTACGACGCCTTCGGCCGCCGCATCACCAAAACCGTCGACGGCAAAACCATCGAGTTTTTCTGGCAAGGCGACCACCTCGTCGCCGAACACAGCCAGGACCACCATCGCAGCTACGTCTACGAACCCGGTAGCTTCCGCCCGCTGGCGATGCTCGACGGCAAAGGCCCGCGTAAGGCTTGTCCCTTCTACTACCAGCTCGACCACCTCGGCACCCCGCAAGAACTCACGGACTACAGTGGCGACATCATCTGGGCCGCCCGATACACCGCCTATGGCCGCCTCACCCGCCTCAACCGCGACACCCACCAGGTCCTCGATCAACCGCTGCGCTTTCAAGGACAGTATTACGACGCGGAAACCGGCCTGCATTACAACCGGCATCGCTACTACAATCCGGATATCGGACGGTACCTGACGCCGGACCCGAGCAAGTTGGCGGGCGGGTTAAACGGCTATCAGTACACGCGCAATCCGGCGGGTTGGGTTGATCCGTTGGGGTTGAGTGAGTGCCCTGGGGGGGATGGGTGTAAGAAGCCGTCGTTTGGGGATGAGGATCCGGCGGGTAAGGCGGGGGTTGATGAGGGGGATGCTCAACTTCCCTTATATACGGAGGAAAAATATTTATATCGTGGAGATAGCCGCCATCCAGATGAAATTTTTTACCAGGGTTTAAAACCAAGGGTGACAGCAATGATTTGCTACTTCACTCACTTGACAGTAATAAACCACCGAGCAATTTTGTTAGCACTTCTCCAAAAAGAGATGTAGGAATTGATTTCGCAACAAAGTTCAATATGAGAAATGGTTTTTTGTACACTATACGAATGATTCCAGGTAGAGATCTAGTCAAGGAACTTGGAAAAAAATACAAATTTAGTAATGAAAGGGAGGTAGCAATCCAAGGTGGAGTCAAAAGAGAAGATATTCTCGGCGTTACGCCTATTGGTGCTGATGGTCGCCCCACTAGTTACACCACCTTAAATCCGAACAGGAAATAGAAAGTGGACAGCGTAGAAATTGAGATAATCAAACACGGTATACGCCAGATCGCGAAGCTTTTCTGCGACTCGGAAGCACTGACTATTAATTTTGTGACGGAGGATGGATATAGCAAAACTTATGCAGGGGGAGATTTTTACGAGTGCCTTGGCAATATCAGAAAAGAGCACTGCGATGTAGTTTTCCTGTGCAAAGGAGCAAAAATAAACGTACACCCTTCCAGCATGTCCTCACAGATGTCGCTTGGAGTAAAAGCATATGAACTTACACTAGGCAAATATGCAACAAGGAATGACCTGGTAAATATTTTTGACTACGAAGAAAATAATCTTACCAACGATCCAGAGGTTCAGCGAGACTTCTTTATGCGCTGGTTTGAATCAGATATTGAAGAGGAATAGCGGTTGAAAAAAGAGGCCAAGATACTTTTAACTCCTGTACAAACACCAAACCCAGTTCGATGCTGGGCTCAGTGCAATGGTAAAGAATCTGACTTCAGCCACCCGAATTACCGGTTTTATCTGCACCGCCCTCAGAACCACCTGATCCTCCAGACCCACTTCCAGAACCACTCCCCATCGAACTTCCACCACTCACCGACCCGCTGCCCTTCTCCGGGTCGATGCTCCTCCCGTTGGTATCACCACCATTCCCACCACCAAGGGTGTCCGGTGGCAGCGCCTTCCCATCCGAGGTACCCGCATTCATTTCCGAATAAGGCGGCATCCCGCCCTTGTCGACCGGCGCATCGCGACCGGTAGATTCAGCAAACGCCGTCAATGAACTGATCGACAATAAGCCGACCATCGTAAGCGCCATCCATTTTGACCTGATCATGGTGCATCTCCTTTAAAGAGTGCTTTACCTGATCTCTGGTGGTGATCGCTTTTAAAAGGTGTCGCTCAATCGACAATCTGCGATGCACCACCACACAGGTTTCAGCTCGGTTCCCCCGAAGCGTCATCGCCGGCGATGTCCGGGTCTTCCGGGTCGGCTTCCACATTACCCCGCCTCACATCAACGGCGGGCACCTGTTCCACAGCGGTGTCGTCATCGTCGGGCGGGCGCTGGTCGCGGCGCAGCGAATTGGTGGGCGAAGGCAGCGGATATTCGGGGGTATCGTCGATATCGGAGTCTTTCGGATCAGCGTTCATAACGCACCTCTCAATGGACCTGAAAAGCAGATCCTTGCCTTTCGAGGCCAACACGACAGACACGGTTCGATCAGAGGGATCGAGGTCGGCCCGACCGCAAAATCACTCGTCGTCTTCCTCGTCAAACTCATCATTCTCCAGGTTGCCCACATCGCCTGCGTCATCGGCATCGTTGAGCGGTACCGTGGCGTCGTCCATCAGAGACCCCGGATCTTCGTTGCCAGGATCGTTGATCGGGCCTTCTTCTTCCTTGTCTTCGGTTTCCGGACTCATGGGCATGCCTCACAACGTTCAGAGTTATATAAAGTTCGAGAGGTCCTACGGCAAATCGTTCCAGCGTCCTATCGATAGAAACGAAAAACCCGGCACTCGGCCGGGTTTTACTTTAACTCGATATCGAGTTAGTGATTCTTGTACTTATTTTTATGCTTGTGTTTGTAGTAGCCGCCACCGGAATGCGAACTGCCGCGGTCATCACCCATGTTGCTGCCCACCGCGCCACCGGCTGCGCCGCCCAGGCCTGCGCCAATGGCCGAACCCGTGGAGCCACCCAGGCTGTTGCCGATCACCGAACCGCCCGCCGCGCCGAGACCACCGCCAACGGCCGCTTCTGTGCGACTGCCCTTGCGCGCACCGACCGCACTGCCTGCCGCACCGCCGACGCCAGCGCCCACCGCGGCCCCGGTGCTGCCGCCCAACTGCCCGCCGACTACGTTGCCCAACACACCGCCAAGACCACCGCCGACTGCAGCGTCACCGTTGCCGCCCGCCATTGCGCCCTGAGCGACCAAAAGCCCCAAAAACATCGTGGACAATGTCAAACGCATGAAACGCATGATATGCACCTCTAATTTCCGCATTGGGGGGAAGAACGTGCCGCGGATAGGCATCAGCCTGTATCTGGGTCTGTTATACAGAAAACCAATACCGACTGTATGAGATTTGAGCCACATGATGCAGAAACGTTCCAAAACGAAAAAGCCCGGCATTAAGCCGGGCTTTTTCAGCTGACCTTCAGGATCAATGACGCTTTTTGGACAGGTTGCTGCCTACGCCGCCGCCCAATGCGCCACCCAGGCCTGCGCCAATGGTGGAGCCGTTCTTGCCGCCCAGGCTGTTACCGATTATCGAACCGCCCGCCGCGCCAACACCGCCGCCGATGGCCGCTTTGGTGCGGCTGCCTTTACGTGCGGCAACAGCGCTGCCGGCTGCACCCGCTACGCCAGCACCAATCGCTGCGCCAGTGCTGCCGCCCATTTTTTGGCCAACCACGTTACCCAACGCACCACCCAGACCACCACCGAGCGCGGCCGTGCCGTCGCCGGCAGCCATCGCACCTTGAGCAACCAAAAGGCCCAGAACCAGAGCAGGCAGTGTCAAACGCATAACAAGAACCTCAAAAAAAGGGGAACCGAAAGGCCGGAGATTGAATGCTTTAGCGGAGGGAAAGTCYAGACACAAAACCAGAACAACCTCGCCAATGGCGACGGTTGGACAGCGTTTATGCAAAAGGTTTTATGACAGGCAAAAAAAAGCCCGCTGGGGAGACGGGCCAGGGTACTGCTTTCTAACGGATGAGCTGAGCCTACGGAGGCCGGTGTGAAAAGTTTGTGAAAAAAATACCAGTGCTCGCAAAGTTGTAGGACATTTCTCGGCATTGCCACCGAGCCACCCTTCCTGCCCTTCAGAAACAAGAAACCCCGCTCAATGACGGGGTTCGTGCTGTGATCGGTTTACTTCCTGGAGGGCGCCCCCAGCTTGGGCATAAATTTCGATTTCGGCCCTCGGGTCCTAGGCACTGCAGATTTGATTTTGTTGATTTTGATACGGTCTTCGCCGAAGCTCGGCACATAGTCCGTCTGACCACACTGCACGCAATCATTGATTGGAAACTCTGCACCGTCGTCTTCGATATACGGCTCAGCCATATCTTCGCTCCTCTCAAAACGGGTCGATACCGGCAAGCCCTTTTTGCCTGAAAAATATCGACCACCCTGGTTTTTGAGACTAGCCGGTCATTCCCAGACTTGTGATTCAGATCGTTACATGCCCGACGAATGGCCAGTACCGAGCAACCTACCTCAGCTTGACCGCCGTCCCGGTCACAAACACCACCACCATCCCACCCTTGCCGGCCGGCATGCTGATCTCATAATCGAGCCCCACCACCGCATCCGCCTGAAGCACCCGCGCCCGCTCCTTGATCTCCTCGGTCGCCTGAACCCGCGCCTCCTTCAATGCCCGCTCCAACGTCTGAGAACGCCCGCCGAAAAAATCCCGCATCCCGGCGAACATGTCGCGAATCACGTTAACGCCCTGCACCGACTCGGCACTGACGATGTCCAGGTAGGCGGTGATTTGCCGACCTTCGATGGTGTGGGTTGTGGTGGTGATCATGAGATGTCCTTCTTCATAGAAGCGCGCATTATTCCTCGGTAGCCAGGTGATGAAAACAAAAAGCCCGGAACTGGATTACCCCCAGTAATGGTTGAGTAATACCAACTCGAATGCCGCTACAAGCACCATAAAGAACACGAACCTTCGTGAAAATACCCGCCTGGGGCGTGATGGCGTCCAATCGGATACCTGGCACAGCGCACTGATGAAATCGAGTAAATCGCTCATGAATCCCTTCATACACAAAAAACTCGCACCGAACGGATCGCTAGGCGAGGTGAATCAGCCTTTCACGGCATCGAAAGAATCAGGGGGTCAGAGCAGCTTGATCAACACCGCAGTAACAGTCGCCACCGTACCGATCAAGCCAGTCGCAACAGCTACCGGGTACCAAAAAGTTTCACGGGTCATCTTGCCCGCTTCGGCATTCAGCTTGCGCTGCTCAGCCATCAGCTTGACGATTTCCACGTGAACCTTCTCCAACTCCGCCTGCTTCATGGTGAATTCCTGCATAACCTGCGTGCGTCCGTTCCGGATAATGGGGCGCGTCGTGTGCACTGCCCTTTGGGTCATTTTGTACCTTAAAGGCGCAAAACGAATACCCCCTCCCGATGCGGCTCATGCGAGGTGCCAAAACCTATGAAAGCCCCCAAACCATATGGCTTTCCAGCATTGCTTCCCACACGCCTATCCATCGTCCTACATCAATTTCGGAAGCGCCTTCGCTGATACCGCCATGCATAAAATCCAGACGCCAGAAACCACAAAACCCCTGACTTCTCTCGAAATCAGGGGTTTTGTGTATATCGAATTTGGCGGTGAAGGAGAGATTCGAACTCTCGATACAGTTTCCTGTATACACACTTTCCAGGCGTGCTCCTTAAGCCACTCGGACACTTCACCGTATCTCGTCAAACCTATTCAGTCTGTCGAGGCGCGCTAATGTAGTCGAAAGCTTTTCTGATGGCAAACATTTTTTTCAGAATTTTCATGCGCTTAACGCGATTAGCGCTTTGGGGGCGTTCAAGGGCATGGCAAACCTGCCAATCTCCGGCTTCGCCTCCCCTTCTATATAGAAGCCAATGCACGATGGGCGGGGCGGACAATGCCTGGAGAGCTGGAAAAGGGTGACTGACGGGTCAGTCACGGCGCTTTACCTGGCCTACAGCGGTGGGTAACGTCTGCCCTACTTTATTAGAAGGATTGGCGTCATGAGTGAGTTGATTTCCTACCATCTCGAAGACGGTATCGCGACCCTGACCTTGAGCAATGGCAAGGTCAATGCCATCTCTCCAGACGTGATTGTCGCGTTTAACGCTGCGCTGGATCGGGCGGTAGCGGATCGGGCGGTGGTGATCATTACCGGTCAGCCGGGGATTTTGTCGGGTGGTTATGATTTGAAGGTGATGACCGCCGGCCCTAACGAGGCCATGGCGCTGGTGGCTGCGGGTTCGACCCTGGCTCGTCGCCTGCTGTCGCATCCGTTCCCGGTGGTCGTGGCGTGTCCTGGGCATGCGGTGGCCAAGGGTGCGTTTCTTCTGTTGTCGGCTGACTACCGCATCGGTGTCGATGGCCCGTTCAGCATTGGCCTGAACGAAGTGCAGATCGGCATGACCATGCACCATGCCGGTATCGAACTGGCCCGTGATCGTCTGCGCAAGTCGGCGTTTCATCGCGCGGTGATCAACGCCGAGATGTTCAACCCGCAGAGTGCCGTGGATGCCGGTTTCCTCGATAAGGTGGTGTCGGCCGAAGAGCTGCAAGGCGCGGCGCTGGCGGCGGCTCGTCAGTTGAAGAAGCTCAACATGATCGCCCACAAGAACACCAAGTTGAAAACGCGCAAGGCGCTGCTGGAGACGCTGGACAACGCGATCATCCTGGATCAGGAGCACATGGGCTAAGCCCGAACGCGTTGCACCGAAAAGCCCGACCGTCGTGTCGGGCTTTTTCTTGGGTGTCTGGTTTAAAACCTTACAACCGCTCTAGGCCGCATCTGACCCACAAGTCGGAAACATGCGTTCAAAAATCGGCTATCTCCCACTTCTATAGCGGCAATTGCCGAAAACAGTGCACATCCGTACACTGCGCCACCTTTTGTCCCGGTGGGCCTTTAAATGCTGTTTGTGTTTCGTATGTTATTGATGGGCCTGCACTTTATTCTGGCCGGTGCGCTTGGAGTGATTCTCGGGCTGTGCCGCCCGTTCAATCCCGACAACAGCCGTTTGTGCGCCCGTCTGTATGCGTGGCCGGCAATGTGTATTTTGCGTTTGCGGGTGAAGGCCGATGTCGGGCCGTTGATGGATAAACCCGACAGCTGCGTGATCATCGCCAACCACCAGTCCAACTACGATCTGTTTGTGTTCGGCAACGTGGTGCCCCGCCGCACCGTGTGCATCGGCAAGAAGAGCCTGAAGTGGGTGCCGCTGTTCGGGCAGTTGTTCTGGCTGGCGGGCAATGTGTTGATCGATCGCGGCAATGCGCACAAGGCACGCCAGTCGATGCTGACCACCACGCACACCTTGCAGAATGAAGACACCTCGATCTGGGTCTTCCCCGAGGGCACCCGCAACTTGGGTGAAGAGCTGCTGCCGTTCAAGAAAGGCGCGTTCCAGATGGCGATTGCCGCCGGCGTGCCAATCGTGCCGGTGTGTGTCAGCAGTTACGTCAAACACATGCGATTGAACCGCTGGCGCAGTGGGAAGATTCTGATCCGTTCGTTACCGGCAATTCCTACGGCTGGATTGAGTCTGGATGACATGCCGATGTTGATCGCCCAGTGCCGCGAACAGATGCGTGAGTGCATCGACTCGATGGATCGGCAGCTGCAAGCCGCCTGAATGAAACCCGCCCTGTGCGGGTTTTCTTTTGCCTGCGAACTCTACCGATTTTGCTGACTCTCAAGCAGTAGACAAGGTTAAGCTGAAACCTGCCTGGCACCGCCAGTCTTTACCAATAGAAAGCGACCGATAAGAAGTGAATCATCATGGGTAGAGTCGTTGCTGCTGCGGTTTACAGCGCCGGTAAGAAAGTCACCAACATCACCCTCGACGAAGGCGCTGCCTGGGCTGCCAAGCCTGGCCACTTTGTGTGGATCGGCCTCGAAGAGCCCAATGCGCAGGAGCTGTTCAACCTGCAACGCCAGTTCAACCTGCACGAACTGGCCATCGAAGACGCCCTGGAAAAACACAGCCGACCGAAGCTGGAAACGTTCGGCGATGCGCTGTTCATCGTCACGTATTCGCCGATCCGCCATGAAGGCAAATTGCAGTTCATCGAGACGCATATCTTCGCCGGCAAGGGTTACATCATTACCGCACGTAACGGTCATTCGGCGTCCTACGCCCATGTCCGACAGCGTTGTGAGGCGCGCCCGCTTTTGCTGGAGCATGGGGAAGATTTCGTACTCTATGCCATCCTCGATTTCGTGATTGAAAACTACCAGCCGATGGGCGAAGCGATTCACGCCGAGATCGATGAGCTGGAGAGCAATGTCCTCTGCGGTTCCCTGAATGAACGCGATATCCAGAAACTCCACGGCCTGCGCCGCGATGTATTGCGCTTGCGCCGGTATGCGGCACCGATGGTGGAGATCGGTGAGGAACTGCAAAAGCTGAGCTTTCCGTTTATCGACAAAAATATGCGCCCGTATTTCCGCGATGTGCAGATTCATGTCACGCGGCAACTGGAAGACCTGACGACCCTGGCGGACATTGCCAGCCAGACCATCGAGGTCGGGGTGTTGCTGGAGGCGTCACGCCAGAGCGTGGTGCAGCGCAAGTTTGCGGCATGGGCGGCGATTCTGGCGTTCCCGACCGCGGTGGCCGGGATCTATGGGATGAACTTCCAGAACATGCCGGAGTTGAGCTGGCATTACGGGTATTTCGCGGTGCTGGGGTTTATCACCGTTGGGTGCGTCGGTTTGTGGGCGAGCTTCAAAAAGTCTGGGTGGTTGTAGTCGGAACCGAGGCGTCTGCAAAATTCGCGGGCAGCCTCGCTCCTACAGGGTTATCCGTAGGAGCGAGGCTTGCCCGCGAAGCTTTTAAGGCTTAACCGAGTCAGTCTCAGGCTTGTGCGCCACAAACCGCATCATCCACTCTGCGACGGTAGTGCCGTGATGCTCGTGTTCAAGACTCGCCATACCTTGCGAATAAATCTGCTCGCCCAGCGCCTCTTGGCGGATATCCAGCAGCGCCCGTGAGTAATCGTGAATGAACTCCGGATGCCCCTGGAAGCACAGCACCTGATCGTTGATGTGGTACGCGGCGAACGGGCAGAAATCGCTAGAAGCAATCAC
Organism: Pseudomonas sp. 05N433; assembly: GCF_056396925.1. Lineage (NCBI taxonomy): Bacteria > Pseudomonadati > Pseudomonadota > Gammaproteobacteria > Pseudomonadales > Pseudomonadaceae > Pseudomonas > Pseudomonas sp. 05N433. Next base: position 192,926 of record NZ_JBFTML010000004.1, read on the forward strand.
CGTCGCGTTTTCCGGCAATGCGGTGACCTGATCCTGGTGACTGATCAGCAACGTCAGTTCTTCCCTCACCGGGCTCATCCACGGCGCCTTGGCCGCGAGTTTGTATTTGTGGGTGCCGACTCCCCAGCCCTGGGTCGCCCGCTCGCTCTTGCCGCCCAACAGCAGCGCCAACAGTTGATGACCGAAGCACACACCCAACAGTTTGTCGCCACGTTCGTAGCGCTTGAGCAGGTACGTCTTGAGGGTTTGAATCCACGGGTCGGTGCCGAAGGAATCGGCCTTGCTGCCGGTGACCAGATACGCATCGAAGATCTGATCATCGCTGGGATAGTCGCCCTGCATCACGTTGTACACGCTGAATTCGGCCGCGATGGGTTGCTGCGAAAACAGACGCTGGAACATCTGCCCGTAACCCTGATATTGATCGACCAGTTCCGGACGCAGGATGTCGGTTTCCAGAATGCAGATGCGTAACGACATAAAAAATACCTGACACATGGTGGGAATAATGCACACCCCAGAGCCTGCCTTGAAACACGGTGGCAAGGCAAGCCCCGGAAGGCGTCATCGGTCCCTTGGAACGCCGCCTTAGAACAGCGCGTCCTTTGCGGCTTTCTCCAGCAACAGCGCAGGCGGCGTGAAGCGTTCGCCATATTGCTCGGCCAGGTACTGGGCGCGGGCAACAAAGTCTTTCACACCGTACTGGTTGATGAATTGCAGCGCACCGCCGGTCCAGGCTGCGAAGCCGATGCCGAAGATCGAGCCGACGTTGGCATCCGCCGTCGAGGTCAGCACGCCCTCCTCCACACACCGCACGGTTTCGATGGCTTGGATGAACAGCAGTCGATCACGCACATCCTTCGGCGAAATCTGCCCGTCAGCTTTCTCGAAACGGGTTTTCAGCTCCGGCCACAAATGTTTCTGCCCGGCGGCCGGGTAATCGTAGAAACCACCTCCAGCGGCCTTGCCCGGACGCTTGAATTCCTTGAGCAGCAAGTCAATCACGGCGAACGCCGGGTGCTCAATCAGTGGTTTCCCTTCCGCTTGCAGGTCTTTGGCGGCTTGCTGGCGGATATGGCTCATGAGGCTGAGGGAAACTTCGTCGGAGATCGCCAGAGGCCCGACGGGCATGCCGGCCTTGCGCGCTTCGGTCTCGATCATCGGCGCGCTCACGCCTTCGCCGAGCATCGCGATGCCTTCGTTGGTGAAGGTGCCAAACACCCGCGACGTAAAAAAGCCACGACTGTCATTGACCACAATCGGAGTTTTCTTGATTTGCAGGACGAAATCGAAACCGCGAGCCAGGGTTTCGTCGCTGGTATGGACGCCTTTGATGATTTCCACCAACGGCATTTTCTCCACGGGACTGAAGAAATGCAGGCCGATGAATTTGCTCTGGTTTGGCACGGCGGTGGCCAGGCTACTGATCGGCAACGTCGAGGTATTGGAGGCGATCACCGCGTCCGGGCCGACGACGGTTTGCGCTGCCGATGAGACCCTGGCTTTAAGCTCGCGATCTTCAAACACCGCTTCGATAATCAAATCACAACCGGCCAGATCCGCATCGTCTTGAGTGGTATCGATTCGCGTCAGAATCGCCTCGCGCTGTTCCCGGCTCAACTGACCCCGAGCAACCTTCTTGTCCAGCAGCGCCGCCGAGTGAGCCTTGCCCTTCTCTGCCGCGGCGAGGTTGATGTCTTTGAGCACCACATCGATACCGACCGAGGCGCTGACAAACGCGATGCCCGCGCCCATCATCCCGGCGCCGAGCACGCCGACTTTCTTCGTCACGTAAGGCGCTATGCCCTGAGGTCGCGAACCGCCGGCATTGATCTCATTGAGCTGGAACCAAAAGGTGCCGATGAGGTTTTTCGACACCTGGCCCGTAGTCAGTTCGGTGAAATAGCGGGTTTCGATCAGGTGCGCGGTGTCGAAATCCACCTGAGCGCCCTCCACCGCGGCGCAGAGGATTTTCTCCGGCGCGGGCAGGCACCCCTGGGTTTTACTACGCAGGATCGACGGCGTGATGGCCAGCATCTGCATGACTTTCGGATCCGACGGCGTACCGCCAGGGATCTGATAACCCTTCACATCCCAACGCTGCACAGCAACCGGATGAGCAGCAATCCACGCCCGCGCCTTGGCCATCAGCTCATCGTGATCGACAGCCAACTCATCGATCAACCTCGCTTGCAGCGCCTGTTGCGGGCGGATTTTCTTGCCTTCCAGCAGATACGGCAGAGCTTTTTCGATGCCCAGCATGCGCACCATGCGCACCACCCCGCCGCCGCCCGGCAACAGGCCGAGGGTGACTTCCGGCAGGCCAAGCAGCACCGACGGGTTGTCGAGCACTACACGGTGATGGCAGGCCAGGCAGATTTCCCAACCGCCGCCGAGCGCCGCACCGTTAATGGCGGCAACCACCGGTTTACCGAGGGTTTCCAGGGTGCGCAACTGGCCCTTGAGGGTCAGCACCATGTTGTAAAAGGCTTGGGCTTCGGGCTTGCCGACCTTGATCAGTTCATTGAGGTCGCCACCGGCGAAGAAGGTTTTCTTGGCCGAGGTGATGATCACGCCGGCAATCGCATCCTTGTCGGCGACCAGGCGCTCGACACAGGTGGCCATGGCCTCGCGGTAGACCGCGTTCATGGTGTTCGCGCTCTGGCCCGGCATGTCGATGGTCAGGACGACGATCCGGTCCTGGCCCTTTTCGTAACGAATGGCTTGGGTCATGGCAATTTTCCTTGAGTCGGATTTTCTTAAAGGCAGGCTCAGAGGCGTTCGATGATGGTGGCAATGCCCATGCCGCCGCCGACACACAATGTCGCCAGGCCATAGCGCAGGCGCCGGGTTTCCAGTTCATCGAGCAGCGTGCCGAGAATCGCGCAACCGGTGGCGCCGAGCGGATGGCCCATGGCGATGGAGCCGCCGTTGACGTTGACCTTGTCCGGGTCGATGGCCATGTCCTTGATGAACTTCAACACGACCGAGGCGAACGCTTCATTGACTTCGAACAGGTCGATGTCTTCGACCCGCAGCCCGGCCTTGGCCAGTGCCTTGCGGGTGGCCGGCGCCGGGCCGGTGAGCATGATGGTCGGGTCGGTGCTGGTGACTGCCGTGGCGACGACCCGCGCCCGTGGCTGCAAGCCCAGCGCCCGGCCCTTCGCTTCGGAGCCGATCAGCATCAGCGCCGCGCCATCGACGATCCCGGAGCTGTTGCCCGGCGTGTGAACGTGGTTGATCCGCTCGACCTGGCTGTACACCCGCAATGCCGTGGCGTCGAAGCCCATTTGCCCGATCATTTCGAAACTTGGCTTGAGCTTGCCCAGGCCTTCCATCGTCGAATCGGCGCGAATGAACTCATCGTGATCAAGCAGGATGATGCCGTTCTGGTCCTGCACCGGCACCAGCGACTTGTTGAAGGAACCATTCGCCCGCGCCCGCGCCGCTTTCTGCTGGGAGTGCAACGCGAAGGCATCGACGTCCTGACGACTGAAACCTTCGATTGTCGCGATCAGGTCAGCACCCACGCCCTGGGGTGTGAAATGGCTGTGCAAGTTGGTTTCCGGGTCCAGCGCCCAGGCCCCGCCGTCGCTGCCCATGGCCACGCGGGACATCGACTCGACGCCACCGACCACCACCAGATCTTCGAAGCCGGAACGCACTTTCATCGCGCCCAGGTTCACTGCTTCCAGCCCCGACGCGCAGAAGCGATTGAGTTGCACACCCGCCACGCTGACGTCCCAATCGGCCACTTGTGTGGCGGTCTTGGCAATGTCGGCGCCCTGATCACCGATAGGCGTCACGCAGCCAAGCACCACGTCGTCGACCTGACTGGTGTCCAGGGAGGTGCGCTGCTGCAACGCCGTCAGCAGCCCGGCCACCAGGTTCACTGGCTTGACGCTGTGCAAGGCGCCATTGGCCTTGCCTTTGCCACGGGGCGTGCGTAACGCGTCAAATATCAAAGCTTGGGTCATGGCGTTCTCGAACCTGAGGGTGATCTCTATACCCTCACCTTATGCCGAGCAGCCGTGGATTCAATGACCACAGCGCTCATTGGCGTTGACGGTCACGCTCAGACGAACGGTAGTCAGCTATCGGATTAATCGATTCGTGTCACCAAGCTGTCTAGCCAACGGGCGCCCAAGAAGATGGCCATAGGCCTCATGTCTTTTTGGCAGTGGTCAGCGCTAAGTCCATACGAAATGGATCTAAGCCAAGCGTGACGCGGGCCCTAATGTAAACCTGTACGAAGTTGTCGTCGGGTTTTGCCGAGGCTCTCGTCCTACAGGAAGTGCAGCGCTCTGCCGTCATGGAGATATGCAGGCAGGCAACCAGGAAATAACAAAAAAGGCGGTCAAGCCATGTTCAAACATTCGAAAGTACGTCAAGCCGGGCTCATTCTATTTGCTACTACGCTGTTGTTGATTTTGCCGAACCTGACCAAGGTGCTTGGCTGATCGAGCAGCGGGGGTTTTCATTTCGCCTGATAAAAATGTGACTGGCTCGCTATCCGGGCCGGCGTGGCTGTGCCAACCTTTGCGGCACTTCCACGACATGGACGACGATCACTTGAAAGCGCTCATTTTGTTTGGGGCCTTGCTGCTCAGCACGCCTCTGTCTGCCGCGCAGCTGAATCTTGAGTTGGGCGCGAACCCTCGCACCTGGCAGACCGAGGAATTGCTCAAGCATCCTCAGGCTCAGACCATCACGATCACTAACGACGTTTCCTACAAACGGGACATGAGCTATCGCGCCGTGCCGTTGGCGGCGTTGTTGACGGGCATCAAGCCTGACGACCACTTGCAAGCCGTGGCCCTGGACGGTTTTGCCGCCGAACTGGCCGCCGCGCCGTTGCTCAATACCCAGGGCGCGCGGGCCTGGCTGGCGATTGAAGACCCGGCCAAGCCGTGGCCGCCGCTGTCCGAGGGCAAGCCCAGTGCCGGGCCGTTCTATCTGGTCTGGACCGATCCACAGGCGGGCAATATCAGTCCCGAGCAATGGCCGTTCGAAGTGGCGAGCATCAAGCGCATGGCCCCGGTGGCTGAGCGCTTCCCTGCCCTGTTACCCGATCCTGCATTGAAGGCGGACCATCCGGTGAACAAGGGCTTTGCGCTGTTTCAGAAGAACTGCCTGGCCTGTCATCGACTCAATGGCGCGGGGGACGCGCAGTTCGGGCCGGACCTGAATATTCCGTTCAACCCGACCGAGTATTTCGGCGCGGACTTCCTCAAGCGTTACATCCGTGACCCGCAGAGCTTGCGCCAGTGGCCGCAGGCGAAGATGCCCGGGTTCTCGCCGACGGTGTTGCCGGAGGGGGATCTGGAGTTGTTGGTGGGGTATTTGAAACACATGGCGGGACGCAAGGTGTCTTCGGCCAAATAAACATCCACCTGTGGCGAGGGAGCTCGCTCCCGCTGGGGCGCGAAGCGGCCCTCAAATCAGGCGACGCGATCCGTCAGGCAAACCGCATTCGCCGGGTTTGCGACTGCTGCGCAGCCGAGCGGGAGCAAGCTCCCTCGCCACAATGAATGACTGCTACTGCTGTTGGACGGAGATCACCGGCGCAGGCGTCGGCGCGACCAACACCTTGGCATGCATCTGCTCATACCCGCCGCCACGGCGCATACCGCGCACCGGACAGGCGTCGAGGTAGTCCAGGCCCACGGCCAGTTTCAAGTGACGTTCAGGCCGGGCCAGTTCGTTGGTCACATCGAAGCTATACCAGGCGTCATTCAGCCAGGCTTCCGCCCAGGCGTGACTGGCCAGGTGTTCACTGTTCTCGCTGTACAAATACCCCGACACATAACGCGAGGGGATGCCCAGGCTGCGGGCGCAGGCGAGAAACGCATGGGTATGGTCCTGGCAGACCCCGGAACGCCCGGCGAAAGCTTGCGCGGCGCTGGTCTCCACTTCGGTGGCACCTGGCGTGTAGGTCATGTGCTGGTTCAGGCCATGCATCAAATCGATCAGCGCCGTGCGATCCCGCCGTTGCTTGCACGCCTTCCCGGCAAACGCGCGCAGGGCTTCGTCGGCTTCGGTCAGCCGGGTGAAACGCAGGAACGGCAGCGCCGACTGACTCTCGTGCTCGGCTTCGCGCAGCTCGTCGATATCGACCTGGCCACGGGCGCCGATGATGATCGCTTCATGCGGCTCATCCAGGGTCAACACATGCAGGATGTTGCCGAACGGATCGAGTTGCGCGCGCACCGGGCGCGGCAGGTCGAGTTGCCAGCTCAGCACGTGCTGGCGCTCGCTGTCGTGGGGTGTCAGTCGCAGGTACTGGATGCTCGCCCGCACCTGATCTTCGTAGTGATAGGCGGTCTCGTGGCTAATGGAAAGTCTCATGCAGCCTCCAGATAGGAACTGTGTATGGCATTGCCCAACTGGCGCACCAGCGGGATGAACTCGGTCAGCCAGGTGTGCAGGCCTTCGTCGAGGATTTCGTTGATACCGGTGTAGCGCAGGCGCGCGTCCATTTCCGCCGCCAGGCGTTGTGCGGGACGGCCGTTGGCCCCCGGTAGTTGAGCGAGAATCTGATCGACCTCTTCGGTGCAGGCTCGCAGGGATCGCGGCACATCGGCGCGCAGCAATAACAGCTCGGCCACATGCCGGGCGCCGGGGGCGTCGCGGTAGATTTCGGTGTAGGCCTCGAACGATGACAAGGCCCGCAACAAGGCGCTCCATTGGTAGTAGGCGTGGGCCGTACCGTCACTGACGGCTTCGGCTTGATCGCCGGCCATTTCGTAACGGGCATCAAGCAGGCGCAAGGTGTTGTCGGCCCTTTCGATAAAGGTGCCCAGACGAATGAAGCGGAACGCGTCGTTACGCATGATCGTGCCGTAGCAAGCGCCGCGGAACAGGTGGGAACGTTCCTTGATCCACTCACAGAAACGGCTCATGCCGTAGCGACTCAAGCCCTGCTCGGCGATCCCGCGAATTTCCAGCCAGGTGGCGTTGATGTTTTCCCACATGTCGGCGGTGATTCGCCCACGCACCGCATGGGCGCTGGCTCGCGCGGCACCGAGGCAGCTGTAGATGCTCGCCGGGTTGGCCGCGTCCAGGGCGAAAAAATGCAGCAGCCGTTCGGCATGCAGATCGCCGTGGCGCGCCAGGTAATCGTCCAGGGTGCCAGTGATCAGCAACGGCATGGCCAGTTCGTGCAAGCCGTCGCCACGACCGTCCTGGGGCATCAGCGACAGCGAATAACTGATGTCGAGCATCCGCGCGAGGTTTTCCGCCCGCTCCAGGTAACGCGACATCCAGTACAGATCCGAGGCAGTTCTACTTAACATGGCAAGCTTCCTTCAATCCTCGACCACCCAGGTGTCCTTGGTTCCGCCGCCCTGGGACGAGTTCACCACCAGGGAGCCTTCACGCAAGGCGACACGGGTCAAACCGCCGGGCACAACCCGGGTTTCGCGGCCAGACAATACAAACGGACGCAGGTCGATGTGGCGCGGTGCGATGCCGTTTTCGACAAAGGTCGGACAGGTCGACAACGACAACGTCGGTTGCGCGATGTACGCGTGGGGCTTGGCTTTGATCCGCTCGCGGAAAGACTCGATCTCCGCCGCCGTCGCCGCCGGCCCCACCAGCATTCCGTAACCGCCGGAGCCTTGGGTTTCCTTGACCACCAGCTCCGGAAGGTTGGCCAGCACGTGGGACAGTTCAGAAGGATTACGACACTGCCACGTCGGCACGTTCTTCAAGATCGGCTCTTCATCGAGGTAGAAACGAATCATGTCCGTGACGAAGGGATACACCGACTTGTCGTCCGCGACCCCGGTGCCGATGGCATTCRCCAGCACCACATTGCCGGAGCGGTAGGACGACAGCAGCCCTGGAACGCCAAGCATCGAATCGGGGTTGAACGCCAGCGGATCGAGGAAAGCATCGTCGAGGCGACGGTAGATCACGTCGACCGCTTTCGGCCCGTCCGTGGTGCGCATGAACACCTTGTCGTCGCGCACAAACAGGTCGGCGCCTTCCACCAGTTCAACGCCCATTTCCCGAGCGAGGAACGCATGCTCGAAAAACGCACTGTTGAAACGCCCCGGCGTCAGCACCACCACGCTCGGGTTGTCGATCGGGCTGGAGCTTTTCAGGGTGTCGAGCAACAGGTTCGGGTAGTGGTCGATCGGCGCGATGCGCTGGGCCGCGAACAACTCGGGGAACAGGCGCATCATCATCTTGCGGTCTTCGAGCATGTAGCTCACGCCGCTGGGGGTACGCAGGTTGTCTTCGAGCACGTAGTACGTGCCGTCGCCATCGCGTACCAGGTCGACGCCGGAAATGTGCGAATAGATATCGCGGTGCAGATCCAGCCCTTGCATCGCCAACTGGTATTGCTCGTTGGCCAGCACTTGTTCGGCCGGAATGATGCCGGCCTTGATGATGCGCTGCTCGTGATAGAGGTCGGCAAGGAACATGTTCAATGCCTTGACCCGCTGAATGCAGCCGCGTTCGACGACCCGCCATTCACTGGCGGGGATGCTGCGGGGAATGGTGTCGAAGGGAATCAGGCGCTCTGTCCCCTGCTTATCACCATAGAGCGTGAAGGTAATCCCGGCGCGATGAAATAACAGATCGGCCTCGCGTCGCCGTTGTGCCAAAAGCTCGTCAGGCGTTTCGGCCAGCCAACGGGCAAACTCCCGATAATGCGGACGGACCTGGCCGCCGGCATCGTACATCTCATCAAAATAGGTGCGGATCATGCCGTACTCCTTGTCACACGGACATCCAGGCCTTCGCAAGGCCCGTGCCATAGGCAGAAACGCTTTGATATCAATCAGTTGGATAATGTCGCTGCGCGCCCCGCACCAATCCTGTGCGGTAATTGCCCCACCCTGATCGCCCCCGCTTCATGGCGAAGCAATGCTGTCGCCTATCAGCAGCATAGTCAGAGTTGATTTCACTGCTCGGGAGGGAGATGCGGATAATCCGTGCATTCGCTGGAAAACTGATCGCTCTTCCCTTTAGCCGCCTGTTCAGGTGGCTTTTTTTTGTCCGTTTGAAATGTGGCGAAATAAAAAGATTGAAACAAAAACGGCCAACCCAAAGGTCAGCCGTTACTAAGTGTCACTGTTCATAAGCTTATGCGAGTAGCCCTCGTATCTCCTGTTTGACGCCCCATCCCTCGATGATGCCACCCAGAGGCTCGACCACCGCCTCGAAGTCCTGCTCGAAGTCGCCCATCCCGTCGTAGGTGGCGTACATCACTTTGCTCAGTTCCAGCGACCACGCGCCGTCGTCACGCGCGCTGATCTGGGCATTCAAGGATTCACCACAAAAATGACCTGCCGCCCTGCGTGCCCGCTCCTCGTCCGGGAAAATGGCGTAGAACTCGATGGGATGGAATCGTGAAAAATCGAAACCGCCTTCTTTCATGCGGCGCAGCACGCTGCTGCTGATGTCTTCTTGATAGGCTGTGCTCATGAAACGTCCCCCTCAGACTGATGGATAGACTTTCCGTATTCCCTGCACTTTCGATGCAGCAACAGAGGTTGCCGCCGGGAAACAAGCATGTAGCTGACAAGACCAGACCTTAGCGAGTCACTCGCTGATCTCGGTTGCAGAGTAGCCTCAAGACAGAGCCGCTGCCAAGGCCTGGTGGTGAATGTGACAGGAGGTGTATCAAATCGGAGTAATACTGAGGATTTCAATGCTGTTTTGGGATTTCAGACTTTTGACGGTCGGATCATCGGTACGACCCTCCAGATCATTGAGGTCCAGTTTCGCAGCCACCGGCAGTCGCCGGTCGCGAATGAGTTGGGCTGCTTGCTCGTTGCTCGGGCACTCCTCGCACTCGAAGAGTTCGTCGACTGATTCACCGTGTTCATCCACGAAAGTGATTTTCCACTTTTGCATCGGTGCCTCCTCGGTAAAACCCATGGATGGGCTTACATCTATCTCGACTCGTGCATTGGCCGATCGTTCCAAGGGATCCCAAAAGCGAGACATGAAAAAAGGCCGTCACCCGCGTGTTCACACACCGGCGACGGCCTCTTATCGACGAAGCATCAGTCGTTGCTAGGTTTGTTCACCGCTTGCAGCACGTACTGCGGCAACGCGAAGGCACCAATGTGGATTTCCGGGTTGTAATAGCGGGTGATGATGCCGCTGCCGGCGAAGCGCTGTTGCAGGGTTTCGCGGGACAATTTGCGATAAGCGGTATCGGTCGCGCCCCAGGCGAAGGTCATTGCGCCGCCGATGTAGGTCGGCACGGCCGCCTGATAGAAGTGCCAGTCCGGGAACAGGCTGCGCAGGCGACCGGCGGTGGTTTTGACTTCTTCGATTTGCATGAACGGGGTGCCGTTCTGGGTCACCAGAATGCCGCCTTCGTTCAGGCAGCGGTGGCAAGCCTGGTAGAAGTTTTCGGAGAACAGCACTTCGCCCGGACCGATCGGGTCGGTGGAGTCGGAAATGATCACGTCGAACTTTTCGGTGGTGGTGGCGACGAAACGCATGCCGTCGTCGATCACCAGGTTCAGGCGTGGATCATCGAACGCACCCTTGGAGTGGTTCGGCAGGAATTCCTTGCACATGTCGACCACGGTGCCGTCGATTTCGACCATGGTGATGTGTTCGACGCTGCGGTGCTTGGCCACTTCACGCAGCATGCCGCCGTCGCCACCACCGATGATCAGCACGCGCTTGGCGGTGCCATGGGCGAGGATCGGCACGTGGGTGAGCATYTCGTGGTAGATGAATTCGTCGGCTTCGGTGGTCTGGATTACGCCATCCAGCGCCATCACCCGGCCCATGCGCGGGTTTTCGAAGATCACCAGGTGCTGGTGTTCGGTGCGCACTTCGTGCAGCAGTTTTTCCATGCGAAAACGCTGACCATAGCCTTCGTAGAGGGTTTCCAGGTACTCGCTGGTTGGGGTATTGCTCATGGGAAGTGCTCCGATGAATGCGGGTGGCAACGGACGGTTACCCGCCCATGATGGCCAATCGATCGCCTCGATTGACCGGGAAAGGCGCGCATTCTACGTCGCGGAACATGACAGGTCGAACCTTCTGATGCACACACCGGTAGGAGCGAGGCTTGCCCGCGAAGAACGATGACTCGGTCTATCAGGTACACCGCAGCGATCCTTTCGCGGGCAAGCCTCGCTCCTACCATGAAGATCGTCAGATCCGCACATCGCCTCTTGGCCCGGCGATGGCCCAGATGATCAGGCCCAGCACCGGCAGCAGCAGGATCAACAGCACCCAAAGGACTTTCATCCCGGTTTCGGCGCCACTTTTAAGCACGTTGATGATGGCCCAGATATCCAGGGCAAAAATAATCAGGCCGATCAGGGTGTTGAACGTGGAACCCATGGTGTCGCTCCAAAAAAATGGTAGGCACTCTTAGGATAGTCGGGCCTGGCGAGGGTTCCGTTTTATTACCGTTGTAGACGGCCTCAGACGTGGATGGCCACTTTCAGGGCTTCCAGGGAGGGCGCGGCGGCGATGCCGACTTCGGCGCACAACTCCAGCACCCGTGGCACGTCGTTGCCATAGACCAGCACCACTTGCAGTTCGTCGTCGAGCAACTGGCTGAAATTCATCAAGGTGTAGCCACCGTTTTCCTTGTTCAGGCTGCTCATCTGCACCTGAATGCGATTGAGTGCCGTCAGAGCTTCGGTTTTGGCCAGTTGTTTGGGCTTGATGTTGAACTCAACGCCGGGGCCGAACGAGGCGACGATCTGCGCGAACAGGTCCATGTAGGTGTCGGCCTGGAACAGCACGGTTTCCGGCAGACTGCCGACGACAACCCACTCGCCCAACGGGATCGGAAAGGTGTCGTCGTAGTTGATATCTGGATTGGCCGCCAGAAAAGCCTCGGGATCGGCGTAGGCCTGAGCCGCTTCGTCAGCGATTTTCAGGATTTCGTCCTCGCCCATGCACCCGGAGCTGATTTTGCTGATGAGTTCGACGAGTGCGGCTTTCATGAGGTGGATCCTGTAGCAAGGGAATTTTGAGGGCGCGAAGGATAACGCATTCGGAAACGGATTGCGGGACCTGGCAGGAACCTGTGGCGAGGGGGCTTGCCCCCGTTCGGCTGCGAAGCAGTCGTAAATCCGGTGAATGTGGTCTATCTGAATGACCGCGATCGCTGATTTTGGGGCTGCTTCGCAGCCCAGCGGGAGCAAGCTCCCTCGCCACAAAAGCCCGAATCAGGCCAGGAGTTTTTGCAGCTGAGCCGTGGTATCCGCCGCGCCCATGGTCTTGGCCGCGTCCAGCGCAGACACACCATTGGCGTCCTTGGCTTTCGGATCGGCGCCTTTGCTGATCAGGTAGTCGATGATTTCGACGCGGTTGAACATCGCCGCCATCATCAACGCAGTGCGTCCGTCGAAGGACGAACCTTCCACTTCAGCGCCACCCTCGACCAACGCCTTGACCACTGCCAGATCACCCTTGAATGCCGCGCCAGCAATCGGGCTCTGGCCGTTGTCGTTGCGAATCTCGGGATCGGCCTTGTGTTCGAGCAAAACTTTTACGGTGTCGACATGGCCGTGGTACGCGGCGAGCATCAGTAAAGTGTCGCCCTTGTGGTTGCGCAGGTTCGGCGGCAGGCCCTTGGTCAGCAGCGCAGCCATCATGGCCGCATCGCCCTCGCGCGCTTTGTTGAACACCTGTTCGGCAAATTCAGCAGCCTCTTCGGGGGTCATCTGGCGGCTTTTGTCTGACATTGGGGACTCCACATTCGGTCAATCGGAAAGCCGATAGTTTCCCGAGCAGCCCGGAACCTGTCACTTGTTTTTTCTCATGGACGGTCATAGCGATATTCAATAGCGACCCTTTCAATAGCGATGCCTGCCTCCGTAAATATCCGCCAGCACCTGCTCGGTGACTCGCACGTAGGTTTCGGTGCCCGGCAGCCAGGCATAAATTGGGTCATCGCCGGTTTTGCTCGGGTCGAAGGCTTCGTCCTTGAGCCGGGTCTTCTGGTACTTGAAGGTCCCGGTGGTTTCCATTTTCACTTTCACCCGCAGGAACAGTGGCACCGCATAGGCCGGCATTTGTTGCCTGGCGAACGCCAGCAACTCACTGAAATCCAGGGTCGCCAGGGATTCGGCTGGTGTAATGGCCGCCATCCCCGCCCGCCCGTTGGTGTTGTGGATTTCCACGCCATAGGCCACGGCTTCGGCGATGTGCGGGTGTTGCAACAGGATGTTCTCGACCTCGGTAGTGGAGACGTTTTCGCCCTTCCAGCGGTAGGTGTCCCCCAGGCGATCGACAAACTGCGCGTGACCGAAACCGATGTTGCGCAGCAGGTCACCGGTATTGAAGTAACGGTCGCCCTTCACGAACACGTCATGGAGCACCACTTTTGCGGTCTTCTGCGGATCGGTGTAGCCGTCCAGAGGCGCCTTGTCGTCGATCCTCGCCAACAACAGCCCCTGCTCGCCCTTGGCCACTTTGTGCATGAAGCCGTTGGCATCCCGCGTGGGGGCACCGCTGTCGTGGTCGTACGCCACCAGCTCCCAGGACATCAGGGAAAAGCCAATGGTGTTGTCGAAGTTGAGGATGTTGGTGAAGCCAATATTGCCGTCGCTGGCGGCGTACAGCTCGCAGATGTGGTCGACGGCAAATCGCGTCTTGAACTCGTTCCACGCGCCGGGGCGCAGACCATTGCCGATCATCTTCCTCACGCTGTGCCGACTGTCGTCGACGCTGCGCGGTTGATCCACCAGGTAGCGACACAATTCGCCAACGTACCCGAGGGTGGTCGCCCGGTATTTGCGCACGTCGCTCCAGAACTGGCTGGCGCTGAACTTGCGGCGGATGGCAAACCCCGACGCCCCGCTGATCGCCGAGCCCCAGCACACGCAAAGCCCGGTGGCGTGGTACAGCGGCAAGGTGCAATAGACGACGTCCTGCGGCTGCATGTCCAGGGCGATCAGCCCGAAGCTGGCGGAGCTGCGCATCCAGCGGCCGTGCTTGAACACCCCGGCCTTGGGCAACCCGGTAGTGCCCGAGGTGTAGATATAGAAACAAGGGTCATCGAAAAAAACCTGCCGGCTGCTGACGGGATTGTCACTGGGCGCGTCGCAGCTGGCCGCCATCAGGTTAATGAAGCCATCGGGCGTTTTGCCCGGATCACGGTCAGTATCTTGATCGGCGACAAACCAGGTGCGCGCCACATCGATGGCCACCCGCTCGCGGACCGCATTGAAGGCCGGAACCAGCTCTTCTCCGACCACAATCCCTACAGGCGCCACCAGATTCAGGCTATGAACCAGGGTATCGCGGGTCTGGGAGGTATTCAGCAAGGCGCTGATCGCACCGACCTTGGCCACCGCCAATATCGTCACCAGCAGTTCCACACGGTTCTCGATAAACACCGCGACCACATCGCCCTTGCCGATGCCTTGGGCAATCAGGTGATGGGCGATGCGGTTGGCCCACTGATTGGCCTGTGCATAAGTGAGCATCACGTCGCCCTGCAGCAATGCCGGGCCATCGGGATTGCGCAACGTCGCCTGCTCGAAGCTCCAGCCGAGACCACACGGTTGGGTCGGGTCCTTGACGTTGGCGACTTTCATGCCCTTCACCACGCGGGGGATGGCTTTGGCAATGGAAGGCAGCTTGCGGAGCATCATGCCCCAGGTAATCGTGTCGTGCAGCGTGCGGCTCATGGTTGCTCCCGTTCGATCTTTTTATTGTCGGGTGGCGTTGATTGAGGCCGAAAATACGTCAGGGCTTCTTGAGCTGTACACGCGGTTTTTGCAATGTTTTGTATCCGCGACCGATGCCTTCGCAAAGCGGAACTCCGCCGTTGCGATTGGTTCCATCCAGTTGTCGACGATCTCGCAAAATGCAGGATGCACGATGGCCATTCATGCAAATTGCACGAAAGCCAAAAAATCGTAAAAATATAACTTACTGATTTATATGAAATTTTAAAAATATAGGTGCTGGCACAATCACTGCAACTACCCCTCCATGTTGCCCTTCAAGCACAAAATGGAGCTGATAGACATGAGCCTGATCCAGGAAAAATTTTCGTCGCTGTTCTCCAACTTCGAAGTGACCACCCAGCCCCGGCCGGATGGCGGCATTCTGCTGACCCTGCGCAGCCACGACGGTAAAGTCTTCAAACGTTCGATTTCCTACCAGCAATTGCATGCCGGCGATCAGCTGTCATGGGTCATCAGCGCGATTCGCCGTGACGTCGCCGAACAGGCCAGCGAACTGCCGCAGATTTCCATGCTGCAAAGCCAGCAACGGTTCGCGCTGCCGACCTATCACTCGGCATAAATCGTCACGCAATCCCCTGTAGGAGCAGAGCTTGCTCGCGAAAGCGGAGTGTCAGGCGACATTAATGTTGACTGACCTGCCGCCTTCGCGAGCAAGCTCTGCTCCTACAGGTTCTGGGGTTTACAGGGCAGAAGGACTGATCCGCGCAAAACTGTCCACCGTCACATGCCCTGCCAACTCCCCGCCTTCACGTGCCAGGCCACAGGTGGCCATGCCGGCCGTGCGCGCCGCGTCCAGTTCCTGAACGATGTCGGACAGAAACAGAATCTGCGAAGCCTCGACGCCAATCGCCCGGGTGATGCGCTGGTAAGACTGCGCTTCGCGCTTGGGCCCTGAAGTGGTGTCGAAATAGCCACTGAACAGTGGCGACAGATCCCCCGCCTCCGAACAACCGAAAATCAGTTTTTGCGCCTGAATCGAACCCGAGGAATACACAAACAGTTGATAGCCTTCCTGATGCCAGCGCTTCAGCGCGTCAACGGCGTCCGGGTAAACGTGGCCCTTCAACTGCCCGGCCTGATACCCCTGCTCCCAGACCATGCCCTGCAACGCCTTGAGCGGCGTGGCCTTGCGGTCTTCGGCGATCCAGCCCAAGAGGATTTCGATAACCCGCTCGACGTTGGCTTGCGGTTCGCCGCTGTCACGCCGAACGGCGGCAAGCTGTTCGGCGACGTCAGCACGTTCGGCATTTTCGCGAACGAAGTCCGGCAGGTGTTTAGCCGCGTACGGAAACAACACGTCGAACACAAAACTCACCGCGCTGGTGGTGCCTTCGATATCGGTGAGAATCGCTTTGATCGGCATCGGTTCAGTCCTCAAGACACGGGAAGTGGCTGGCGATGTCATCGCCGGTGAAGTTGGCCACCCAGCCTTCGGGGTTGTTGAACAGGCGGATTGCGACGAAATGCGGGTTTTCACCCATGTCGAACCAGTGCTTTGTGCCGGCTGGCACCGAGATCAGGTCGTTCTTCTCGCAGAGCACGGCGTATACGTAATCGTCGATGTGCAGGGTGAACAAGCCACGGCCAGCGACGAAAAATCGCACTTCGTCTTCGCCATGACGGTGTTCATCGAGGAACTTGGCACGCAACTCGGCTTTTTGCGGGTGATCGCTGTTCAAGCTGACCACGTCGACGGTGATGTAACCGCGCTCGGTCATCAGCTTGTCGATTTGCTCCTGGTACGCGGCGATCACTTCTTCCTGACTGGCGCCAGGCTGGATTTTCGCTGCGGCTTGCCAACGGTCGAAACGCACGCCCTGCTCGGCCAGGGTCGAGGCGATGTCTTCAAAGTGGGTCAGCACCTTGTTCGGAATGTCAGGGCTTGAGACGTGGTAAACGGACAGGCTGCTCATCAGGGCAACTCCTTAACAGTTCATGCATTACGGTTAAAGAGCGAGCGCGTCTTCAACTCGCACTCGAACAAAAATTCAAAAGCCTCGATCTGCCGCAGTGCGTCGCTCATGCGCGCGCCCCACGTGTAGAGGCCATGACCGCGAATCAGGTAGCCGACGCAATCAGGGTGGGCGTCGAGCCAAGGCTGCACCTTGGCGGCCAGCCGCGCAATGTCCTGGTCGTTGTCGAAAATCGGCACGCGCACCCGGGACTCGTGGGTCGACACGCCGCTGAAGGCCTTTTGCAGTTCGTAGTCTTCGAACTCGATGAAATCTTCCGGCGTCAGGCGCGACAGCACCGTGGCGTTCACCGAATGGGTGTGCAGCACCGCGCCGATCTCCGGACGCCAGCTATAGAGCTGGGTGTGCAACAGGGTTTCGGCGGACGGCTTCTTGCCTGGCTCCAGGCTGTTGCCTGAYAAGTCGGTGGCCAGCACATCGTCCGGGCCCAGTTGGCCCTTGTGCTTGCCGGACACGGTCAGCAAAGCTTCGGTCGGCGACAGGCGGGTCGAGTAATTGCTGCTGGTGGCCGGCGACCAGCCGCGGCCATACAGAAAGCGCCCGGCGTCGATGATTTCCTGGGCGAGGTGTTCACGGGTAAGGCTCATGGCCTGTCCTCTTGCATACGTGTGGCAATGATAACGGCAGCGGCAAAGGCTGCGAGGCTGGCAATACTAAAGGTCAATGTGGCGCCGAGGGCATTCCAGCTGTAGCCGGAATACAACGCGCCCAGTGCACCGCCGGTGCCGGCCAGCGCGGCATACAACGCCTGGCCCTGGCCTTGCTGGCGCGCGCCGAAGCTACGTTGCACGAACTGGATGGCAGCGGCGTGAAAGCTGCCGAAGGTGGCGGCGTGCAGCACCTGGGCGAACAGCAACACCCAAAGGAACTCGGCAAACGAGCCGAGCAACAACCAACGCAAAGCCGCCAGCAGGAAACTCGTCAGCAGCACCCGGCGTACCGAGAAGCGCGCGAGAATCTTGCTCATGAACAGAAACATCAAGACTTCGGCGACCACGCCGACCGCCCAGAGCATGCCGATCAGCCCGCGACTGTAACCGAGTCGCTCAAGGTGCAAGGTCAGAAAGGTGTAATACGGCCCGTGACTCATCTGCATCAGCGCCACGCACGCGTAAAACGCCAATACTCCGGGGTTGCGCAATTGCTGGAGGAATCCCTCCCCCGCCAACCGTTCACCCTGAACCGGTTGCGCATTGGGCACCCAGAGACTGCTGACGACGATCCCGGCCATGATCAGCACTAGTGCCACCGGGTAAATGTCGAGGCTGAGCCATTCGAACAATCGGCCCAGCGCCACGACAGTGATGATGAAACCGATGGAGCCCCACAGGCGAATCTGACTGTAACGCGAGGTCTGTCCCCGCAAATGAGCCAGGGTGATGACCTCGAACTGCGGCAACACCGCATGCCAGAAAAACGCGTGCAAGGCCATGACCATCGCCAGCCAGGCGTAGCTTTTGCTGACGAAAATCAGCGAGAAGGTCAGCAAGGTGCAGGCGGCGCCGAAACGCACGATGGCCAGGCGTCGCCCGGTGTAGTCACCGAGCCAGCCCCAGATATTCGGCGCCACGCAGCGCATCAGCATCGGGATCGCCACCAGTTCGCCAATGCGCGCGGCGCTGAAACCCAGATGATCGAAGTACAGCGCCAGAAACGGCGCTGTCGAACCGAGCAAGGCGAAATAGAACAGGTAGAAGCTGGAAAGCCGCCAGTACGGGAGCGCCGCCCCCGTCATCAGACTGCAGCGGCCTTCAGATCAGCCATTAAAGCTGCCCCAACACCGGAGTGCTCACGCGCACATCGGCGTTCTGCCCGCGGTGACGCAGCAAGTGGTCCATCAGCACGATGGCCATCATCGCTTCGGCGATTGGCGTGGCGCGGATGCCGACGCACGGGTCGTGACGACCCTTGGTGACGACCTCCACCGGGTTGCCATGGATATCGATGGAACGGCCCGGCGTGGTGATGCTCGATGTAGGCTTGAGCGCCAGGTGCGCAACGATCGGCTGACCCGACGAAATGCCACCGAGAATGCCGCCGGCGTTGTTGCTGAGGAAACCTTCCGGGGTCATTTCATCGCGGTGTTCAGTGCCACGCTGGGCGATGCTGGCAAAACCGGCACCGATTTCCACGCCCTTGACCGCGTTGATGCTCATCAGCGCATGGGCCAGTTCGGCGTCGAGGCGGTCGAAGATCGGCTCGCCGAGGCCCGGCATCACGCCTTCGGCGACCACGGTGATCTTCGCGCCGACCGAATCCTGGTCGCGACGCAACAGGTCCATATAGGCTTCCAGCTCCGGCACTTTGTCCGGATCGGGGCTGAAGAAAGCGTTCTCTTCCACCGAATCCCAGGTCTTGAACGGGATTTCGATCGGGCCGAGCTGGCTCATGTAGCCACGAATGACGATGCCCTGGGTGGCCAGGTATTTCTTGGCAATCGCGCCGGCGGCTACGCGCATGGCGGTTTCACGGGCCGAGCTGCGACCGCCGCCGCGGTAATCGCGCTCACCGTATTTGTGATGGTAGGTGTAGTCGGCGTGGGCCGGACGGAACAGATCCTTGATCGCCGAGTAGTCCTTGGACTTCTGGTCGGTGTTGCGGATCAACAGGCCGATGGCGCAACCGGTGGTGCGGCCTTCGAACACGCCGGAAAGGATTTCGACTTCGTCGGCTTCCTGGCGCTGGGTGGTGTGGCGGCTGGTGCCGGGCTTGCGGCGGTCCAGGTCGCGCTGCAGGTCCTCAAGGGAGATCTCCAGGCCCGGCGGGCAGCCATCGACAATGGCGACCAACGCCGGACCATGGCTTTCGCCCGCGGTGGTGACAGTGAACAGCTTGCCGTAGGTATTGCCGGACATGCAGGACGCTCCGTGAAATCGAACCTAAAATACGTAATGCGCGCCAGTATACGCAGGCTACCCAAGTAGTTCATCCTCGAACCTTATGGGTGCCTGCGAGTCCAACCGGCACCTTGTTGATGATGGCGTGATGATGCTGCGAGTTCTAGCCTTGAGCCTTACCCTGTTTACCGGTTTTGTACAGGCCTCCGTCCTGCAACGCCCGATCACCCTGGACACCGACAGTGGCGAGCTTTTCGGCTCGCTGTTGCTGCCCAAGTCCGACACGCCGGTACCGGTTGTCCTGATCATTTCCGGCTCCGGCCCTACGGATCGTGACGGAAACAACCCCGACGGCGGGCGCAATGACAGCCTCAAACGGCTGGCGTGGGTGTTGGCCAAACACAACATTGCCAGTGTGCGTTACGACAAACGCGGCGTGGCGGCGAGCCTTGCGGCAACGCCCGATGAACGCAATCTGTCGGTGGAAGCCTATGTGGCCGATGCCGTGGCCTGGGGGCAGAAGCTCAAGGCCGACCCACGTCTGGGCAAACTGATTTTGCTGGGTCACAGCGAAGGTGCGTTGATTGCCAGCCTGGCGGCGCCAAGTGTCGACGCCGCGGCGGTGATTTCCCTGTCCGGCAGCGCCCGGCCGATCGATCAAGTGCTGCGCCAGCAGTTGAGCAATCGCTTGCCGCCGGCCTTGATGCTGCGCAGCAATGAACTGCTCGACAGCCTCAAGGCCGGCCACACTGACGACAACGTGCCGCCGCAGTTGCAGGTGATTTTCCGCCCCAGCGTGCAGCCGTACCTGATTTCACTGTTCCGCCAGGACCCGGCAGCCGCCTTCGCCAAACTGAAGATGCCGGCACTGATCATTCAGGGCAGCAACGACATCCAGGTCGGCGTGGGTGACGCCAGGGCGCTCAAAGCCGCCAAACCGGACGCCGAACTGGCACTGATCGAAGGCATGAACCACGTCATGCGCATCGTGCCCAACGACGTGAAGCGGCAATTGGCCTCCTATAAAGATCCGCAATTGCCCCTGGCGGCGGAGCTCGGCGCACGAATCCTCGGATTTATTGACGGACTTCGCCCCAGTTAAGCTCCAGTCCTGAAAAAAACGGCCGATAAGCCTTTGTCGCCAGCGCTATGACTGGCGGCAACAGGGCTTGGACAGGATCTCGCCGTTATGACTGATACCCAGACTTCACCCGACTCCACCGCTGAAAAAGACACACCGCCAGCGGTCGAGCTGCCGTGGGCGGACGTCCACGTCGAGCACCACAAAATGCTCCGCCTGGCGCCGTTGCAAACCGACCGTAACACCGGCGGCCGACCGCTGCGCTTTGTCGAATTCGGTTACGCCGAACGCAACAGCAAGGAGCACAGCCTGCTGCGCATGGCCATCAAGCTGCCAGGCCAACGGGTGCGCAAAGAACAGAATCATCTGGATGTGTGGGTCGATCACACCGCCAAACGCGTGCATTTCGCTCCGGAAAGCGGCTTGCAGATAGAGCCGATGAACCGTGGCATCGGGCGCTATATGGCGGCTCAAGGCATCACTTGGGCGAAGAAACGATGGCCCGCCTACACCGTCGACGGCACCGACCTGAACAACAAGGACGCGTTGAACGAAGACACGCGCCTGCGCCGCGACCACTTTCTGCGGGTGCACGGTTTTGACGTGGCCTACGCCGATGCCCAGCATTTGAAGGGCAGCGTCAAAGAGGTGCAGATCGGTGATTTGCTGGGCGACTGGAACAGCGAAAAGCTGCAACAGGTGGAAATCCTCGAAGCCGCGCAGATGCTCCAGCAAGCCGAGCAGAACCTGGCGGAACAGGAAGTCAAACTGAAGAAACACGAAGAAAAGGTCAGCAAGTACAAGCGTGAAGACGCTGGACTGCGTTTTACCATTACCTGTCTGGTGGCGTTTGCGGTGTTTCAGGCGGGGTTGTTGATCTGGATTGCCACGCATCGGTAACCGACATCAAACCCAATTGTGGCGAGGGAGCTTGCTCCCTCACCACAATATTCGGGGTCAGATGCGAGAAGCGAACAGCGCCTGATGATCGCGGCACTGCTCGGCGGTCAGCATGAACACCCCATGCCCACCGCGCTCGAACTCCAGCCAGGCGAAATCGACTTCCGGGTACAACGCCTCGACGTGAACCTGGCTGTTACCCACCTCGACGATCAATAAACCTTTCTCGGTCAGATGATCCGCCGCTTCGGCGAGCATGCGGCGCACCAGATTCAAACCGTCGTCGCCACAGGCCAGGCCCAGCTCGGGTTCGTGTTGATATTCGTCCGGCATGTCGGCGAAATCTTCCGCATCGACGTAAGGCGGGTTCGACACGATCAGGTCGAAACGTTGCCCTGGCAAACCATCGAAACCATCGCCCTGAACGGTGAACACACGCTCGTCGACACCGTGGCGCTCGATGTTCTGGTTAGCCACTTCCAGTGCTTCGAACGACAGGTCGGCCAAAACCACTTCGGCGTTCTGGAACTCATAGGCACAGGCGATACCGATGCAACCGGAACCGGTGCACAAGTCGAGAATGCGCGCAGGTTCGGCACCCAGCCACGGCTCAAAACGTTTTTCGATCAGCTCGCCAATCGGCGAACGCGGGATCAGCACGCGTTCGTCGACAATGAACGACAAGCCGCAGAACCAGGCTTCGCCCAGCAGGTAAGCGGTCGGAATGCGTTCTTCGATGCGGCGCTTGAGCAAGCGTTGCAGATTGACCAGCTCATCGTCCTCCAGACGGCAGTCCAGATAGCTGTCGGCGATTTCCCACGGTAAGTGCAGCGCACCCAATACCAGTTGACGGGCTTCGTCCCAGGCGTTGTCGGTCCCATGGCCGAAAAACAGATCCTCCCCATGGAAGCGGCTGACGGCCCAACGGATATGGTCACGCAGGGTACGAAGGCGGGAAGTGATCACGGGGTAAACTCCAGAAAAAACGACTGACGATTCTAACAGCCAAAAGGCGCCGCGACGACGCAGGAAAAACACCGGATCAGATGTAGGACTCTTCTATTTTTTCAGCGAGCTATTGAACAGAACGAGTATCTTGACAAGGCTGCGAGCCAGCAACGGCGGTGCCTGCGATGGAAGCGATTCACAGAAGCGCTCAGCCAGAGGACAATGCCGCAAAAGCCCCACCCGAAGGAGCCCCAGAATGTCCGTTCCAAAAACGATGTTTCAACTCAGCGGCCGTGGTTACGCAGCGGCCAATCTGGGTCATGCGACCCTAGTCATCATCGATGCCCAGAAAGAATACCTCAGTGGTCCGCTGGCCCTGAGCGGCATGGATGCTGCCGTCGCAAACATCAAACACCTGCTGACCGCTGCCCGTGCAGCCGGTCGGCCAATCGTGCATGTGCGTCACCTCGGCACCGTCGGTGGGCTGTTCGATCCCCAGGGCGAACGCGGTGAGTTCATCCCGGGCCTGGAGCCACAGGGCGACGAAACCGTCATCGGCAAATTGCTGCCAAGCGCGTTTCACGGCACCGAACTGTACGATCGCCTGCAACAACTGGGCTCGCTCGACCTGATCGTTTGCGGTTTCATGAGTCACTCCAGCGTCAGCACCACCGTGCGTGCGGCGAAGAACCTGGGCTTTCGCTGCACCCTGGTGGAAGACGCCTGCGCGACGCGGGATTTGCCTTGCAAGGGCGGGATCCTCAGCGCCGAACACGTTCAGCAGACCGAAATGGCGATCATGGCGGACAACTTCGCCACCCTCGCCCTGACCCGCGATCTGATCTGATCGACCGTCGATGAGCGGCCCAAACCGCCGCTCATCCGCAAAAGCCTCTCATTTGCCGTAATTGCCCTAGCCTCAGGAACATCCCGGTCAACTCCCGGTCGAAGGGCCGATACCCATTGAGGAAGGTCGGAATGAAGTTATCCGATGGTTTTGATGCACGCCGCTTGCGGCCCAAGGGCCAACGCAACTGGCGATTTCGTTTCGGCGCAGCGTTCGCTGCCCTGCTGGCGATGTGCGGTGTATTGCTGGCGATGGCCGGCGCGGCCAGCCTGCTCGGGCGGCCACCGGCGTTGGGCGAGTTGAATGCCAGCCCGCTGGGCTCGTCGATCATTCTGGCGGTGGGCGTGTTCGTGCTGTACCTCGGCGTGTCGCTATGGCGCCGCTGCCGTCGCCGTTCGCGCCAGTCGCGAGAGCTGAACATAGCCCCGCACCTGATGAAAAAACACGACTGAATCAAAGGCCTGGCGTTTTGACGGGCCTCAATTGTTATGGATAGCGCTCCGACTT
Organism: Pseudomonas sp. 05N433; assembly: GCF_056396925.1. NCBI lineage: Bacteria > Pseudomonadati > Pseudomonadota > Gammaproteobacteria > Pseudomonadales > Pseudomonadaceae > Pseudomonas > Pseudomonas sp. 05N433. The sequence goes on from NZ_JBFTML010000004.1 coordinate 216,718, forward strand.
GGGTAAACTGCCCCCCCCCTTCGCGGAGGCTGACATGCAAGACGACGATTTTTCCCTGTTCAAAAGCGCGATCCAAGGCGTCAAGCCGATCAAGCACGATCGCGCCGAAACCGGCAAACCCAAGGCCGACCGCGCGCAAATCGCCAAGCTGCGCCAGGCCGCCACTGTGCGCACCGATGCGACCACCGTTGACGGGCTGTCCGATCAGTTTGTGATTGATGTCGGCCCGGAAGACGAGCTGATGTGGGCGCGTGACGGTGTTCAGGAAAGCCAGATGCGCAAGCTCAAGATCGGACAGATTCCGTTCGAAGGCAGCCTCGACCTGCATGGCATGAACGTGGAAAAGGCCCGTGAAACCCTCTGGGCGTTTCTGGCCGAAGCAACTAAATTCGAAATCCGCTGCGTGCGCGTCACCCACGGCAAAGCCGTGCGTCTGGACGGCAAGCGGCCGATGATCAAGAGTCACGTCAACACTTGGCTACGTCAGCATCCACAAGTGCTCGGCTTCACCTCGTGCCAGCCGAAACACGGCGGCGCTGGAGCGGTTTACGTGATGCTTAAACGAACCATGATGGAAGGTCGCGACGAGTAAAGCTGTCGCTTCACGCTTGCAGCGCCGTGTTTGCCACCGTACCCTTGCCCTTTGCGTAAAATCCCACAGGTAGTTTCATGTCCCTGGAACAGAATTACACCGCGATTCTCGGCCAATTGGGCGAGGACGTGTCCCGCGAGGGCCTGCTCGACACGCCAAAACGTGCCGCCAAAGCCATGCAGTACCTCTGCCGCGGTTATGAACAGACGCTGGAAGAGGTCACCAACGGTGCCTTGTTCAGCTCCGACAACAGCGAGATGGTGCTGGTCAAGGACATCGAGCTCTACTCGTTGTGCGAGCATCACCTGCTGCCGTTCATCGGCAAGGCGCACGTTGCCTATATTCCGAGCGGCAAGGTACTGGGACTGTCGAAAGTCGCGCGGATCGTCGATATGTACGCCCGCCGCCTGCAGATCCAGGAAAACCTCAGCCGCCAGATCGCCGATGCGGTCCAGCAAGTCACCGGCGCCCTGGGCGTGGCGGTGGTGATCGAGGCCAAGCACATGTGCATGATGATGCGCGGTGTGGAGAAACAGAATTCGACGATGATCACCTCGGTGATGCTCGGTGAGTTCCGCGAAAACGCCGCCACCCGCAGCGAGTTTCTCAGCCTGATCAAGTAATTCGCAGCACGAAGAAAACCGGCACTGATCGCCGGTTTTTTTTCGCCTGCGAAAAATCAGGTAAGCTGCGCGCCTTCTGTTTGCCCTGAGAGACTTATACCGTGTTCGTAAAAGCGCTTCGTGTCGGCCTCGGCCAACTGATCATCTTCATCGATTTCATCACCCGTCCAGGTAAGAAGCAGCGCCCCGCCGCCGCTCAGGCCCAAGTGGAAGCGGCCGCCAAGGACCTGACGCTGTATCAGTTCCACGCCTGCCCGTTCTGCGTGAAAACCCGCCGCACCCTGCGTCGCCTGAACGTTCCGGTGGCCTTGCGCGATGCCAAGAACAACGAACAGGATCGCCAGGCCCTGCTGGAGCAAGGCGGCAAGATCAAGGTGCCGTGCCTGCGCATCGAAGAGAATGGCCAGACCACCTGGATGTATGAGTCCAAGGTGATCATTGATTATCTGGATAAGCGGTTTGCTGCGGTCTGACGCTTCTGTGGCGCCGGTATAAACACCGCAAAACCCGAACAAAAATAAACCGGCCAATTGGCCGGTTTATTCGTTTCTACCCCCTCTCCCACCAACAGCCTCAGGCTGCTTGCGCCGCTTGGGCCTGACGCACCACCGCTGCCAATCGCTTGAGCCCTTCGTCCAGCCGTGCCGGATCAATGTGGCTGAAGTTCAGCCGCAGATGGCCGGGGTTGTTATCCGGCTCAGGGAAAAACGGTTCGCCCGGCATGAACGCCACATCTGCTGCCAGCGCCGCTTTGAGCAGCGTGCGGGTATCCAGCGGCTGCTTGAGCGTCAGCCAGAAAAACAGCCCACCCTGCGGCACGTTCCAATCCGCCAGATCGGAAAAATGCCTTTCCAGTGCCAACTGGAACGCATCCCGACGAACCCGGTAGAAGTCCCGCAACTCGCCTAGATGCTGCTGGTATTTTTCAGTACCGATCCATTGCAGCGCTTGCCACTGCCCGATGCGGTTGGTGTGCAGATCGGCCGATTGCTTGAGCCGCAGCAAATGCGGGAACAGGTCCGGACTGGCAATCAAATAACCAACCCGCAGGCCCGGCAGCAGGGTTTTCGACACGGTGCCGGTGTAGATCCAACTGGCCTTGGTCAAGCGGCTGACGATCGGTGTGGCGCTGCCGCCATCGAAGGTCAGTTCGCGATAGGGTTCGTCTTCGATCAGGGTCACGCCGAACTCGTCGAGTAACGCCGCCACCGCATCGCGCTTGGCTTCGCTGTAGCGCACCGCCGACGGATTCTGAAACGTCGGGATCAGGTAGATGAACGCTGGCTTGTGTTGTTCCAGACGGCTGCGCAGTTGCACCAGGTTCGGGCCATCAGCCTCCAGCGGGACGGTGATGCAATCGGCGCCAAACAGCTGAAAAATCTGCAACGCCGCCAGGTAGGTCGGCGCTTCAAGCAGGATTTCGGTGCCTTTGTCGATGTGGAGCTTGGCCGCCAGATCGAGGGTTTGTTGCGAACCGCTGACCACCAATACCTGACTCGCCTCACACGGCACGCCCAACGCCCGGGCTTCGGCCGCCAACGCTTCACGCAGTGCCGGCTCGCCTTCGCTCATCCCGTATTGGCCCATGGACAGCGGCATCTGCGCCCACTCGACTTTCGGCAGCATGGCTTCGGCCGGCAAACCGCCGGCGAACGACATCACTTCCGGGCGCTGGGCGGCGGCGAGGATTTCACGGATCAAAGAACTTTTAAGGCGCGAGACACGTTCGGAAAAAGCCATGGGGGTCACCGGTAGCGAGGCCTGAGGAAAATGAGTCAAACTGATTGACCGAAATTACGACAGACCGAGCGGATACGTCAACATGCTTGACCTTAAAAACCCCACCACCCAGCAACAAGCCATGGAAGCCTTCTTCTTCGGCTATCAGGCCTTCACCGCCAAGGCTGATGAAATGCTCGAGCGTCGCGGCTTGAGCCGGGTGCATCAGCGCATCGTGTTTTTCATCGCGCGTTATCCGAACCTGAGCGTCAAGGAGTTGCTGGCGTTGCTCGGCGTGACCAAGCAGGCGCTGAACATTCCGCTGCGGCAGTTGGTGGAAATGCATTTGGTGAACAGCGTCGCGTCCCAGACCGACAAGCGTAAGCGGCTGCTGGAACTGACCGTGGAAGGCGCGCGGTTCGAGCAGTCGTTGCGGCGCGAGCAGGTGAAATTGCTCGAGCGGGTGTTTGCCGAAGCTGGGGAGACGGCGGTGAATGGGTGGTTGGCGGTGAATCAGGCATTGGGGGAAGTAACCAGAGTTGATCGGAACGACACCTGACTGTGGCGAGGGAGCTTGCTCCCGTTCGGCTGCGCAGCAGTCGCAAAGAACGATAACGCCGGTATGCCTGAAAAATTGCCACCGCCTGAGTCGGGCCGCTGCGCGCCCCAGCGGGAGCAAGCTCCCTCGCCACAAACAGCTCGCTACACATCACATTTCATATCTATATACCCCGCCTGCCATTTTTTTCGTCTACAAAATCAAAAACATTATTTGCTTTATTTGTATACAAAAGCATAATTCGCTTCGTGCGAGTTCCTGACCATCAGGTCAACAAATTCGCAAGTACCTCAAAGGGTCGCTGCCACCCTCATGGGTCCGGCCCTGGAAATAACAATAAAACTCTTGAGGAGTACTCGCTGTGGAAAGCCGCAAATCCGAAGCCTCGACGCTGGAACTCTCGCCGCCGTTACGCAATGGCTGGCTGGAGCGCATCTTCAAACTCAGCTTGCACGGCACCACGGTGAAGACCGAGCTGATCGCCGGTCTGACAACCTTCATCACCATGGCCTACATCATCTTCGTCAACCCCAACATCATGGCCGATGCCGGGATCGATCACGGTGCCGCGTTCGTGGCCACCTGCATCGCCGCCGCGCTGGGTTGCCTGTTGATGGGCCTGTACGCCAACTGGCCGGTGGGCCTGGCGCCGGGCATGGGCCTGAACGCATTCTTCACCTACACCGTGGTCGGCACCATGGGCTACAACTGGGAAACCGCTCTCGGCGCGGTGTTCGTGTCCGGTGTGTTGTTCATGTTCCTGACCTTTTCCCGGATTCGTGAATGGCTGCTCAATAGCATTCCGGTGAGCCTGCGCTTTGCCATGGGCGCGGGTGTGGGCCTGTTTCTGGGGCTGATCGGCCTGAAAACCTCGGGCATCGTCGTCGATAGCCCGGCCACCCTGATCAAGCTCGGCTCCCTGCGCGAGCCCGGCCCGCTGCTGGCTGCCATCTGCTTCCTGATGATCGCCGTGCTCAGCTACCACAAAGTGTTCGGCGCGATCCTCATCAGCATCATCACCGTGACCCTCGCCGGCTGGGGCCTGGGCCTGGTGCACTACGAGGGCATCATGTCGGCCCCGCCGAGCCTGGCACCGACCTGGATGGCCATGAACATCGCCGGCGTGTTCAACGTCAGCATGATCAGCGTGGTGCTGGCCTTCCTCTTTGTGCACATGTTCGACACCGCCGGCACCTTGATGGGCGTCGCTCAGCGCGCCAACCTGGTGAACGCTGACGGCCGGATCGAAAACCTGTCCCGTGCCATGAAAGCCGACAGTGCCTCCAGCGTTTTCGGGGCGGTGGTGGGTGTTCCGCCGGTCACCAGTTACGTGGAAAGTGCCGCTGGCGTAGCGGCGGGTGGTCGGACTGGTCTTACCGCCGTGACCGTAGGTGTGCTATTTATTGCCGCAATGTTTTTCGCACCGCTGGCTGGCATGATCCCCGCTTATGCAACCGCCGGTGCGCTGATTTATGTAGCGATGCTGATGATGGGCGGCATGGCGCACATCGAATGGGAAGAAGCGACCGACAGCATTCCGGCGATCGTCACCGCGATCATGATGCCGCTGACCTTCTCGGTCGCCGACGGCATCGCGCTGGGCTTCATCACTTACGTGGTGCTGAAGGCCGGCACCGGTAAGTACAAGGAAATTTCGGTGAGCCTGTGGGTGCTCTGCGCGATCTTCATCGCCAAGTTCATCTTCTTGTAAGCGTCACGCGGTACGCGTTTCAAACCAGCCTCACCCCGTCGGGTGGGGCTTTTGTGCATAGGGAGGAAAGTGATGAGTCTGGAAACCTGGCTGCTGTTCAGCGGCGCTGCGCTGGTGGTGATCCTGATACCGGGGCCACTGTCTTTGCTGATGATCAGCAACAGTCTGAATTACGGTTTGCGCCGTTCTTACCCGGCGTTTCTCGGGGGTGTGTTTGCTTCGATCTGCCTGCTCAGCGCTTCGGCGCTCGGCCTGGGTGCATTGCTGCTGGCGTCGGAACAGCTGTTCAGCGCCCTGAAAATCGTCGGCGCGCTGTATCTGTTCTACCTCGCCTGGCAGAGCTGGCAGCAATCGCGCCAACCCTCCCTGGGCACCGAAGTGCCCCAGGCTGCGCCGGTGCCACGCTTTCGTGCACTGTTCGGGCGCGCATTCATGCTCGGCGCCAGCAACCCGAAAGACATTTTGTTCTTTGCCGCGTTCCTGCCGCAGTTTTTGAGTGCCGAACAACCGTTCCTGCCGCAGTTGCTGGTGATGATTGCCACCTGGACCGTGCTGGATCTGCTGTGCAAGCTGGCTTATGGGCTGGGGGCTCATGGCGCGGCGCGGTATCTGCGTAGCGGCAAGGGGCAAAGCTGGTTTAACCGGGTCAGTGCCGGGTTGTTCAGCGGTGCGGGCGCGGCCTCATTGTTGAGCCGCTAAGGGCAAAAGATCGCAGCCTCGTTGCACTCGACAGCTCCTACAGGGGGAATGCGTTTCCATGTAGGAGCTGCCGAAGGCTGCGATCTTTTGACTTTCCACCAGGCGAAAAAAAGCCCGCAGTGTGAGCGGGCAAAAGACCAAAGAAGCTATATGCGCAGTCGCTTCCAGGTTGAGGCAGCTGCTTGGGGGATCAGCTGCCGCGATAGGTGGAATAGCTATACGGCGAAATCAGCAACGGCACGTGGTAGTGATCCTGTTCGGCAGAAATGCCGAACCGCAGCACCACCACGTCGAGGAACGCAGGCTCAGGCAACTGAACGCCACGGGCGCGGTAGTAATCGCCCGCATGAAATTGCAGCTGATAGACCCCGGTACGGTAGTCATCGCCTTGCAGCAACGGCGCATCGACCCGGCCGTCGCTGTTGGTGAGCGCCGTGGCGACCAGCTCCAGCTGCGAGCCTTCTACGCGGTACAGCTCGACCTTGATCGAACTGCCCGGGCAACCGTGTGCAGCGTCCAAAACGTGTGTAGTCAAACGTCCCATTGATTCTGCGCGCCTGCCTGCGTGGAGCAGTCAGACCTCGCGCCTCCCGAAGTCAGTTGAAAAGGAGACCGCACCGTTCCGGAGCACGAAAAGTTGCGGCGAGCGACTGATTAAGACATTTTTCAAAAAAATTGTACACAATAAAAACGACATTTTTACTGCCACCAACGGCATTCAGGGTTTGCAGGCGAATCTTGCGCCAAACCATAAGATCAGTGGACCTTCTATCCATTAACTGACCAGTCAGGCAGGTTTCTTGCAGTACCCTCCAATGAGAGCAGTCAGTGAAAAATGCAAAAAATCAGGCTTACAAAGTGAATATAAAGTTGTATACAATCACTCCATCGCTGTGACGCCAGCCTGCCCTCTCATCGCCAGGCCGCCACACACACCCTGACTTTGAACAAGTCGACACGAACAAGAAGGAAGACTGCAGTGAGCGCTGACTACCCACGCGACCTGATCGGTTACGGCAGTAACCCTCCTCACCCACACTGGCCGGGCAATGCCCGCATCGCCCTGTCCTTCGTGCTCAACTACGAGGAAGGTGGCGAGCGCAATATCCTTCACGGCGATAAAGAGTCCGAAGCCTTCCTCTCGGAAATGGTCTCGGCGCAGCCGCTGCAAGGCGAGCGCAACATGAGCATGGAATCCCTTTACGAGTATGGCAGCCGTGCCGGCGTCTGGCGGATTCTGAAACTGTTCAAGGAATTCGACATCCCGCTGACCATCTTCGCCGTGGCCATGGCCGCCCAGCGTCACCCGGACGTGATCCGCGCGATGGTCGAGGCCGGCCACGAGATCTGCAGCCACGGCTATCGCTGGATCGACTACCAGTACATGGACGAAGCGCAGGAACGCGAGCACATGCTCGAAGCGATCCGCATCCTCACCGAAATCACCGGCGAGCGCCCGCTGGGCTGGTACACCGGCCGCACCGGCCCGAACACCCGCCGTCTGGTGATGGAGGAAGGCGGTTTCCTCTACGACTGCGACACCTACGACGACGACCTGCCCTACTGGGAACCGAACAACCCGACCGGCAAGCCACACCTGGTGATTCCGTACACCCTGGACACCAACGACATGCGCTTCACCCAGGTCCAGGGTTTCAACAAGGGCGACGACTTCTTCGAATACCTGAAAGACGCCTTCGACGTGCTGTATGCCGAAGGTGCCGAGGCACCGAAAATGTTGTCGATCGGCCTGCACTGCCGGCTGATCGGCCGCCCGGCGCGCCTGGCCTCACTCAAGCGCTTTATCGAATACGCTAAAAGTCATGAACAGGTGTGGTTCAGCCGCCGCGTCGACATCGCTCGCCACTGGCAGCAAACCCATCCGTACCAAGGGGCTGCCAAATGAGCCACTTCCAGACACTGAAGCCATCGACCCTGAGCCGCGACGCATTTGTCGCCGCCTTCGCCGACATCTACGAACACTCGCCATGGGTGGCCGAAAAGGCTTTCGACCTGGGCCAGGACACCTCGATCGACCAGATCGAAACCCTGCACCAGCGCATGAGCGACATCCTGTTGAGCGCCGATCACGCCAGCCAACTGGCCCTGATCAACGCTCACCCGGACCTGGCCGGCAAAGCCGCCGTCCAGGGCCAACTGACCGAAGCCAGCACCCATGAACAGGCTGGCGCCGGTATTCACCAATGCACGGCCGAAGAGTTTGAGCGCTTCACCGAGCTGAACGACGCCTACAAGGCCAAGTTCAAGTTTCCCTTCATCATGGCGGTAAAAGGCAGCAACCGGCATCAGATCCTCGCGGCGTTCGAAACGCGCATTCACAATTCGGTCGACACCGAATTCAAATGCGCGCTGGCGCAGATCAACAAGATCGCGTTGTTCCGATTACTGACCCTATAGCGAGCTTTGCCCGAGTGTTCTCAAACGCAAACAGCACCCAGGGCACTGCAAGCATCCCAAGCCAACTTATTTAAAGGCAGACAAGAAGAATGAAAGCTTACGCCGTACCTTTCGAGAAGTTCGTCAACCTGGCCGACGCCCGTCTGGGCACCAAAATCATCTCGGTCACCGATGACTGGTTCGCAGACGCCAACCGTCTGTTCCAGCCGACCCCGGCCGTGTGGAAAGAGGGCGTGTTCGATGACAACGGCAAGTGGATGGACGGCTGGGAGTCGCGCCGCAAGCGCTTCGAAGGCTACGACAGCGCGGTGATCCGCCTGGGCGTACCGGGTTCGATCAAAGGCGTGGACATCGACACTTCATTCTTCACCGGCAACTACCCGCCATCGGCCTCCCTGGAAGCCTGCTTCCTGGCCTCGGGCGAGCCGGACGAAAACACCCAGTGGACTGAAGTGCTGTCGGCCGTCGAACTGCAGGGCAACAGCCACCACTACCACGAAATCAATAACGACCAGGCGTTCAGCCACCTGCGCTTCAACATCTATCCAGATGGTGGCGTGGCCCGTCTGCGCGTGTACGGCATTCCGTTCCGCGACTGGTCGGCCGTTGGCGACAACGAACAAGTCGACCTGGCTGCCGCCCTGAACGGCGGTCGCGCCCTCGCCTGCTCCGACGAACACTTCGGCCGCATGAGCAACATCCTCAACCCGGGCCGTGGCATCAACATGGGCGATGGCTGGGAAACCGCACGTCGTCGTACCCCGGGCAATGACTGGGTGATCGTCGCGCTGGGCCATGCGGGTGAAGTCGAGAAAGTCATCGTCGACACCCTGCACTTCAAGGGCAACTACCCGGACAGCTGCTCGATCCAGGGTGCCTTCGTGAAGGGCGGCACCGACAGCCAGATCGAAACCCAATCGCTGTTCTGGCGCGAACTGCTGCCAAGCCAGAAGCTGGAAATGCACGCCGAACACACCTTCGCCGAACAGATCAAGGCGCTGGGCCCGATCACCCACATCCGCCTGAACGTGTTCCCGGATGGTGGTGTGAGCCGCCTGCGCGTTTTGGGCAAGGTCGCGAAG